>CALGJN010000021.1:0-3084 GCA_937920185.1 uncultured Cellvibrionales bacterium
AGCCCAGCGCGGCAACAGCGTTAAATCTTTTGAAAGCCCGTTTATTTGAGCCTTAATTTTTGCGCTGGGCACATACTGGATTTGTCACTTATTACAGATTCTCGGGCGGCAGCGCCTGTAACGGCCACACCAACAGGTTGTTGAGCTCTAGCCGCCGAGCATCGAGTAAAAAGCGTACCAGTATGAAATAGGTGTCCAGATCGAAAGATGGCTGCTGTGCCGGATCCTCGTTGTTACCCAACGCTAGCTGTAATTTTTTAGCGGCCGCTGTGTTGTGCGCGGTGTTTACTTGGTTTTGCTGCCAAGATCCTCGTCTGCCGCCGTCAACCGGCAGCGGTTGGTAGCCAGTTTGGTAGAGCTCATCCATGTCACTGAGTTTAGCCAGATAACGCCATCGATCGATCAAATGAAAGCTGCTGAGGTCGGGGTCCGACGAATCGCGTTCTTCAACAAGTATTGCCGATTGCCATGGCCAGACCGCCAACTGGTAGTCTGCCAGCGCCTCTGCCAAACGCTGGTTATACACCTGGGCGGATTCATTACCCTGGCATGCGCCGAGGCATTTTCTAAGCTGCGCGCGAAAGCAGGGCCGGGTGTTTAGACTGCCCGACGCTCCTTCAAGACCGAGCAGTTTATGGCATAACAGATGCTCGTCGGCGAGCTTTTCGAGTTTTAGCGTGGCCTGTCGGGGCGACCGAAACAGGCCGCTACTGGCGTCTGCGCTGTGGCTGTCGACCACCTCGATTTGCAGTCGATGGTAGCCTCGATGATCCTCGATGCAGCGAAACTGATACAGGCGTTTGACCTTGCGAAGTCGTCGATTATACAGCGGGCTAAGCGCTTTTATCTGGTGGCTTTCGAACAACTGAGCACCAAAATCGGAGGGCGTTCGATGGTAGTCGACGGCGCTGATTTTAGCGTTCATCTGAAGGTCTTTGGGGTTACTGTGATCCTGACTAAAGTGGCTTAGCACGCGGTTGCGAATATGCACGCTCTTGCCGACATAGAGTAGTTCGCCAGCCTCGTTATAAAAATAATAAACCCCGGGGCTAGCGGGTAATTTTTCGATATCAGAGGCGCGCAATAGCGGCGGCATAGCCGGTTTTTGAAGCAGCGTCCGACACACCGAAGAAATCTCCTCGGCACCAAACAGCGCCGAGGATTTACGGAAAAACTGGTAGATCATCTGCGCATCGTCGAGCGCGCGATGGCGATTTTCAATCTCTAAGTCAAAGCGCTTTATAATCTCAGAAAGTCCATGGCGGCGAAATTGCGGATATAAAATGCGACTAAACTTAACCGAACAGAGGGTTTTGGCATTAAACCGAATACCGCTGCGTTTAAACTCATTTTTTATAAATCCGTAGTCAAAGCGTGCGTTGTGCGCCACCAGCGTGCGCTCCCCAATCAGGTCGACAAGCCGCTCGGCGATCTCGCTAAAGGTCGGTGCACCGACTAACATCGATGGTTCGATCCCAGTGATCCGTTGAATCATTGGCGGGAGGTTAGTTTCGGGATCGCAAAATGTTTGCCAGGTCTCCAGCAACACCCCATGCTCGACGATCAATAGGCCGATCTCGATGATCCTATGCCGCGTGGCGTTACCACCGGTGGTTTCACAGTCCAGCAGCACCATTTTTTCGGGAAAACCATCGGAGAGTTGCGTCACGCTATTGTCTAACCAGTTGTATTGCATGAGTTCATTTTATAATGATCGCGGACAAAAGGGTGGTTTTGATGACCACCTCAGCGCTACATGACCCGCTCTTCGATCGCGCCGTTGACTTTATGTATCAAACGTTAATACGGGCTTGTGCCTTGCGCAGGATCAACTGCTGGTCGAGCGAGTTAGCATTCTGGTTGCGTATTTGGGTGGTTGGATTACCTGCAATCCAGTGTCCTAAAGAACTAAGCCTGCGCAAGTACCCAAAATTCGACTGTTAGCAGATTCACTGTCGATCATACCCAGCAGTTGGAGTTCGCTACCGGCTTAGTCAGTCATGACATTCCTATAAACGATTCAGGGCTGGTTGGGTAGCGGTCTAGACGCGTGTCGAGATCGGCGCCAATGCATATTAGCGCTGCGATTGCATTCGAAAAACCGCTGTAGTGGTCGATTTTAAGCGGCCATAGCGCGAGTTTTTGTTTGCACAATAGGGTAAAAATTTATACTGCAAGCATAAATTACAGCGCTATTAGCGTATTTTTACCTTGACGGCGACCCCAACAATTTGACGATAATAGGCCGGCTTGACAAGCCGAGTGCCAAAAACCCACGCTTTAAGCGCGGAACGATTGGGTTCTATGAGTAGCAGATGATTGCTGTTTAATAGTCGCTAAAGACCTGATACAAAAACAGAAAAAACGTTTTTGTAGGCGCTCTAACTAATAATTTATGAGGTGTTTTATGGATCGACTAAAAGGTAAGGTGGCGATTATTACTGGCGCTGCGATGGGTTTGGGCGCTGCTGATGCGCGTTTATTTGCCGCCGAGGGCGCGAAGGTGGTGGTGACCGACATTGCCGACAAGGAGGGTCTCGCCTTAGCCGAGGAGATTGGCGGCCATTTTATGCACCAAGATGTGCGCGATGAAACACGCTGGAGCGAAGTGATCGACGAGACCGTCGAGCGCTATGGCAAGCTCGATATTCTGGTTAACAATGCCGGGGTGGTAAAGGTCGGTAATCCAGAAAATCAAACCACAGACGAGTACCGATTTACCATGTCGGTGCATGTAGATAGCGTATTCTTTGGTTGTCGTAAGGCAATACCAGCGATGGCTGCTAGCGGTGGCGGAGCGATCGTCAATATGTGTTCACTGGCGGCGATTCAGGGTGAG
The DNA here is from genome assembly GCA_937920185.1 of uncultured Cellvibrionales bacterium. Taxonomy (GTDB): domain Bacteria; phylum Pseudomonadota; class Gammaproteobacteria; order Pseudomonadales; family Porticoccaceae; genus TMED48. Next base: position 2,840 of record CALGJN010000021.1, read on the forward strand.
AGCTATGTTGCCGCGTATTGCATGGCCAAAGGAGCGATCGATGCCTATACCCGTGCAGTTGCGGTGCATTGTGCACAGAGTAAAAATGGCGTGCGCTGTAATTCTATTCATCCGTCGGGAATTGACACGCCGATGGTCGCCGGGTTTGGCGATCAAATGGTCGCAAAATACGGTGAGGAAGTGCTCGCGGACATGGCTGAAGTGCCGGCCAGTAAGGTTGGTGAGCCCAATGATATCGCTTATGC
>CALGJN010000022.1:0-1788 GCA_937920185.1 uncultured Cellvibrionales bacterium
CCGTGAAGGCGGCCGCACCGTGGGTGCCGGCGTCGTCGCTAAAATCGTCGAGTAATAGGCCGCCTAAGCACCACGATCCGAGATCTCGTTAGGGGTCTCGGATTTTGTGTCGGCAAGCTAAAATAAAGCAGCGAAACGTTAGGCCAGTAGTTCAATTGGTAGAGCATCGGTCTCCAAAACCGACTGTTGGGGGTTCGAGTCCCTCCTGGCCTGCCACTCAAAATTACGGAGAGTTCTAAGCACATGAACGCAGTAGTTGAAGAAAAACAGTTTCGTTTTGATTGGTTAAAGTGGTCATTGGTTTTTGCCTTGGCCGCGGGCGCTATTTATGGCAACTGGTATTTTACCGCCGAGTCGGTGTTCTATCGCGTCGTAGGTCTGTTGCTGGTGTTGGTGGTCTGTGGTTTGATCGCGGCACAAACGGCCAAGGGCGCAGCTACGCTGGAACTTGCCATCGGTGCGCGGACAGAGTGGCGCAAAGTTGTTTGGCCGACGGCCGAGGAGCGCAATCAAACCACCTTGATTGTGGTTGCGGTAATACTTTTGATGGCATTAATTCTGTGGGGTATAGATTCCCTTTTGAGTTGGATTGCTTCACTGATAATGGGTTAGGGGAACTGCATGTCGATGCGTTGGTATGTGGTACATGCCTATTCGGGTTATGAAAAAAAGGTCGCTTTAGCGCTCCAAGACCGTTTGCAAATGCACGGTTTGGAAGATCGCTTTGGCGAAATCTTGGTGCCGACCGAAGAAGTCGTAGAAATGCGCGATGGACAGAAGCGCACCAGCGAGCGGATGTTCTTTCCCGGTTACGTGCTCGTGCAAATGGATCTCGATGACGATACCTGGCACCTGGTCAAAGAAACGCCTCGGGTGATGGGTTTTATTGGTGGTAAGGCCGACAAACCCGCGCCGATAAGCGATAAAGAAGCAGATTTGATTCTTCGGCGTATGCATGACTCCGAGGAGGCGCCTAGGCCGAAGACGATGTTTGAGCCGGGCGAGACGGTGCGCGTTTGCGATGGTCCATTTAACGACTTTAACGGCGTGGTCGAAGAGGTCAATTATGCCAAGAGTAAGCTGCGCGTAGCGGTCTCGATCTTTGGTCGATCAACACCGGTGGAATTAGAGTTCGTGCAGGTAGAGAAAGCCTAGCAGAGGTTTCAAGCGACACAATATAATGGTGCATTGGCAATAGGGCCGATACGCCGGGGAGCTGAAGATCGAGCGCGCCATGGGTGTCTCGGGAGGCGCTAATACCCACTAGTGGAGAGAAAAAATGGCTAAAAAAGTACAGGCCTACATCAAGTTACAGGTGCCCGCCGGACAGGCTAATCCAAGCCCGCCGGTCGGACCCGCTCTGGGTCAGCACGGTGTCAATATCATGGAATTTTGCAAGGGCTTCAACGCCCAGACGCAAAATGTCGACGCCGGCGCGCCGGTGCCGGTGGTGATCACTGTGTACTCTGATCGCAGCTTTACGTTCGAGATGAAAACCCCGCCGGCATCTTTTTTGCTTAAGAAAGCGGCTGGTATCAAGAGCGGCAGTGGCGAACCAAACAGCAAGAAGGTTGGCACTGTGACTCGGGCGCAGCTCGAGGAGATTGTCAATATTAAAACGCCGGATCTAACCGCGGCGGATATGGATGCGGCAGTGCGCACGATTGCAGGATCTGCGCGCTCCATGGGACTCGATACGGAGGGTGTGTAAATGGCCAAGTTAACCAAACGCCGCCGCGCGATTAATGAAAAAATAGACGCTGGAAAACTCTACGCGGTCGATGAGGC
>CALGJN010000023.1:0-6230 GCA_937920185.1 uncultured Cellvibrionales bacterium
GGAGCCATACGCAGAAATTTTTCGGCGTGGGCGGATTATTTTCAAGACTATCTAGAAACCCTCGAATGGCCAGGTGCGCGATCGTTAAACAGTCTTGAATACCAACAACAGCGACAGTGGACGCTGTTGTTGGAAAAGTACGCAGAGCTCGACAACCTCGATATAGAAGTCGGCCTACCGCGGGCTGTTCAAATGTTAAAATCGATGGCTCTAGAGCACCCATTTCACCGGCAGACGCCCGACGCTCCGCTGCAGGTGCTCGGTTTATTGGAGGCCTCTGGGTTGCAATTTGACAACCTCTGGATCGTCGGTTTGGAGCAAAAGCGCTTTCCGTCTCTGGTCGACATCAACCCTTTATTACCGAGTGATTTTCAGCGTATCCACCGCATGCCACACAGCTTGCCCGAGCGCGAATTGGAGATTGCCCTAAACCTGCTCCACGGCTTTCACCAAAACAGTCAAAATTTAATCCTTAGCTATCCGCAAAGCCGCGGTGAGGAAACCCTCGAAGCCAGTCCACTATTGCGCCAAGCAGTGTATTTAGAAGACCCAGTCAAGACCCATTTACAGCAACCGGGCAATACGCCATACCAACCAACCGACAGCGACCAATGCGAACTCTATATGCAATCGCCAGTAGCCTTTGATCCGACCCGTGAGCCGGTGCGAGGCGGTGCGACGTTAATCAACAATCAAGCCATATGCCCGCTCAATGCATTCGCGATTCATCGTTTAAAAATGGTTCGTCCAGAATTGCCGCACCAGGGGCTATCCAACCTACAACGCGGCAATCTACTGCATCAAATCATGTTTTTGCTATGGGATTCTTGGCGTTCATCTCGGTATTTACACGACACTTCAGAGCAGCTCCTCGAGCAACAGTTGGAGCAGATTATTGCCGATGTAATCGACACCCAAAGTCGGCATATTCCATGTCTAAGGGGCGACCGCTATCGATTGTTGGAACGCCGTAGATTGCATAAACTTATCTCTCGATGGCTAGACGTCGAACGCCAGCGCGAGCCTTTTGAGGTACTCGCTTTGGAACACTCGACGACCGTCCAACTCGGCACATTAACGCTGTCGCTTACGCTCGACCGGATCGATCAAATTGGCGACAAACGATTGATCATCGACTATAAGTCCGGCGCCGTGAGTTCTGGTGGCTGGCATGCGCAGAGGCTCTTCGATGCGCAGTTACCGCTCTATGTGGTAGCAGCGCAACCGACGGTCAATGGCTGCGCTTTTGCTCAGTTAAAAGGTGCTGAGGTGAGATTTCTCGGGGAGGCCGAGGGATTGTTAACCGATGCGTTGCGCGATAGCCACGACTGGTCGGCTCAAGTTGATCTGTGGCGCGCCAGTTTACACGCCCTAGCCGAAGAATTTTGCCATGGCCGCATAGACCTGCAGGTGTATCACCCGTCGGGTTTTGCGCAACAGGCGTATCTATTGCCTTTTAATCGTTGGTCGGAGCAAACCGAGCTTGCGGCATTGACACAGTCTGAGGCGAGTCATGACGATCATTGAGCCGAGTGACAGCGCCCAACGCCTCGCGGCACTCGACCCACGGTCGAGCTTTATCGTCTCGGCACCCGCTGGATCGGGTAAGACTGGACTGATCACGCAACGGCTTTTAAAGCTTCTCGCCGGAGTCGAAAATCCGGAAGAAATTCTCTGCATTACCTTTACGCGCAAGGCCGCAGCCGAAATGATCCAGCGCATTCAAATGGCGCTCCGCGAAGCCGATAGTCAGCCCTGCCCGAGCGATACCTACGGTGCTCAAACATGGCATTTGGCGACTGCGGTACTGGCTCGAAGCGCCGCATTAAACTGGCATATACTCGACTTGCCAGGGCGGTTGCGGATTCAGACCATCGATGGTTTTTGCCGTTACATAGCCAGCCAGTTCGCGTTGGAAACAACGCTCGGTCAACTCCCAGAGCCGAGCGAAGAGCCCGACATTTGCTACCGATCTGCGGCGCGCACCCTGCTCGACAGGCTCGAAGAGCAAAGCCCCACCGGTAACTGCCTTGCGGCCTTACTGGCGCATATGGGAAATAACTATGCTCGCTGCGAACAGCTTTTGTGCGATCTATTGGCAAAGCGAGAGCAGTGGTTACCATTGATATTTAATGCTGCCGACAACCAAAGCTACTTTCAACAGGTGACCGATCGGTTGATCACGGATAATTTAAGCCGGTTGTCCGCTGCGCTCAAACCTGTAGCGGGTGAACTGATCGCTTTGGCCGATGGCGCTGCAAGCCGGGTTGATGCCGACAAAAACCCGCAATTGACGCGCCTAGTGGGTATCGAAAGCTTGCCGCCAGAGAATTTTGACGGGCTGTTAAACTGGCGCATTTTAATCGATTTGTTGATGACTAAAAAGCATCAGTGGCGCAAGACGGTCACCGTTCGGGAGGGTTTTCCGAGCACCCATAGCACCGACAAACAGCGCATGCAGACAATACTTGGGTGGTGTCGAGAACAGGCCGATCTAGACTCTTTGATGGTGCTGGTGCGCCATCTACCCGAGCGTCCCATCGATCGCTCACAGCAAGATATTCTCGACGCGCTGGCGCATTTACTGCCGCGCCTAGCCGCCGAATTAAATACCTTGTTTCAAGCGCAAAACCAGTGTGATTACCCCGCGATCACGCTCGCCGCTATGGAGGCTTTGTCTCAGGGCGAGCGCGGTCAGGTGTCCGACATCACGCTTCGGTTAGATTACCGACTGCGTCACATCCTAGTGGATGAATTTCAAGACACCTCGGCGGCACAAATTGAATTGTTAGCCTCGCTGTTGTCGGGTTGGCAGCCAGGAGACGGACGGAGCCTGTTTTTAGTCGGCGATGCAATGCAGTCGTTGTATAGCTTTCGCAACGCTAAAGTCGGTCTGTTTTTAAGAACCCAACGCCAACCATTGGGAACCATCGAATGCCGCAATCTGTCGTTGACCACCAACTTCAGATCGCAAAAACCCATCATAGACTGGGTCAACGAGTATTTTTCTGCAGCGTTTCCAGCGCAACCAAACATAGTCCGCGGTGCCGTACCCTACTCGCAATCGGTGGCCTGTAAAAACCAAGACCGCGACTCGGGCGTTAACTTTATCGGCTACTGCGGCGATGCATACGAGCAATTTGAGGCCCAGCGCATCGCCGAAATTTGCACTGACATTCGCGACAACCAAACACCCCAAAGCGTCGCCATATTGGTTCGTAGTCGCGGGCATCTGCGCGCCATCATACCGGCTCTAAAAAGCGCCGGCCTCGAATGGCAGGCCACCGATATCGATCCACTGGCGACCCGGATGGCGGTTGTTGATCTGATATCACTGACCCGCGCGTTGGTGTCACCGACCGACCGAATTGCATGGCTGGCTGTTCTGCGGGCGCCCTTTTGTGGCCTGGATCTTGCTGACTTACTCCAAATTAGCCACAGCGGTGCAGACTCGCCGAGCGGACAAACGATCATTATCGAGCAACTAATGCAATACTTCGACGCGCCGGACAAAGCGTTTATGAGGGCTCTAAGCGAACACGGACGGATGGTGCTGGCGCGCATCGTACCGGTACTTAAAAAGGCATGGACGCATCGCTCGCGCACTGATTTACGGCTCGCTGTTGAGCAGTGCTGGATCGGATTAGGAGGATACGCAACGCTTAAAAGCCCGAGCGAAAAGCGCGATGTGGAACGCTTTTTAGACCTGTTATCGACGCACCAAGTGGCCGGCCACATTGCCGATTGGGACGCTCTACAACTCGCAGTCGAAAAACTCTATGCCTCGCCATCGGTTGCCAATAATCGCCTTGATGGTCGCAGCGGCATCCAAATTATGACCATCCACAAGGCCAAAGGCTTAGAGTTTGATCAGGTGCTTCTGCCGGGGCTTTCGCGTGCAACTCCCGCCAACGATAAACCACTGCTGCGCTGGCAGGAGTTAATCGATGATAGCGGAAGTAGCGAACTGCTAATGGCCGCCCGGGGGGCATACGATAACGACGATGACGCCCACTACCAATATCTAAAATACGAACAAACGCAGAGCCTCCATCTTGAGAATACTCGCATCATCTATGTCGCTGCGACGCGTGCCATCAGTCGATTGCATCTATTCGCACAATTAAAGAAATCCGGCAAAGCCTGGAGTGCGCCCGCGAGCGGGTGCCTGCTAGCCCCAATCTGGAAGTCTCTCGAAGCCGACATTGAGGCTCAGCGTTTTTCGGTTACCGTGGTCGAAAATGAAACGACCATAGCGTCTGCAACTGCCGCACAGGTAGTTTCACAGCGTCGATTACCGAGCAATTTTAGTGTCCATCAACCGGCCGATGGTGGCATCGACAATCGACCCGCCACTGCGGCCATCGAACGCCCCAATCAATCCGCAACAACCGAGCCGTTTGATTCAAGTTCGCTGCGTGTTCGGCAATTGGGTAATACGCTACACCGGGCGCTGAAGCAAGTCGCCGTCGAGGGCGTCCAGGCGTGGCCTAAAAGCCGCCTTAAAGGCCTTACCAAGGGTTGGCGAGGGCAATTACGTGAGGTCGGTGTGCTGGCGTCCGATAGCGAGTTACAAGAGCTATTACGCGCTGTCACCAACACGTTGGAGGATCCTACAGGACTTTGGTTACTCAACGGTTACGCCGATTCAAGGGCCGAATTGGCGCTCGACTACCAATTTCCAGACGAACCGCAGGTGCAACGCTCGATCGTCGATCTGACGTTTATCGCCGACCAAACACGCTGGATAATCGACTATAAATACAGCCTACCTGAGAATCCCGATGGGCTTGAGGAGTTTTCCCGCAGCATGCAGCAGCGCTATACCGCTCAGCTGCAGCACTACTCGCGTCTGTTACAAGAAATCGCCCCTCACCCAGTGCGCTGTGGACTATATTTCCCAAGAATACCGATGTTTATGGAAATCTCCTGCGATTAGCCTTTTCTGGCGCAAATATATCGTTACAATAGCGGCCGTTTTGTTATTTTACCCAAGGTGAAAAAATGGCGATGGACGCTGTAGATGATATCAACATTGAAAATCAGGAAAAACTCATTACTCCTTTTTCCTTAAAGGGGAAAATCCCCATCTCTGATCTCGCTAGAGAGACTGTTAGCCAGAGTCGGCGTGATATAGAGGCGATTTTAAACCGTACCGATTCGCGGATCTTTGTGGTTGTTGGGCCCTGTTCAATTCACGATATCGAAGCGGCTCACGAGTACGCACGACGTCTCAAAGAGCTGTCTGAAAAGGTCGAGGACTGCATGCTGTTGGTAATGCGCGTTTACTTTGAAAAACCGCGTACCACGGTGGGTTGGAAGGGATTGGTGAATGATCCCTATATGGATGATTCGTTTAAAATTGCCGACGGCCTCCACATCGGCCGACAGCTTTTGCACGATGTCCTAGAGATCGGCCTGCCGACGGCGACCGAGGCGCTCGACCCAATCTCGCCACAGTACATGCAAGATCTCATCACTTGGTCGGCGATTGGCGCCCGCACCACAGAGTCTCAGACCCATCGCGAGATGGCCTCGGGTTTATCGTCGTCTATCGGCTTTAAAAATGGTACCGATGGTAGCCTCAGCGTCGCCATTAACGCCCTGCAATCGGTCGCACATCCCCATCGATTTCTCGGTATCAATGGCGAAGGCGAAGTCTCGGTGGTGACCACCCGTGGCAACCCCAACGCCCATGTTGTGCTGCGCGGTGGTGGCGGCAAGCCCAATTATGATGCGCTGAATGTGATGCGCTGCGAACAGCAGTTAGAAAAAGTCGGCATACCTGCCAACATCATGATCGACTGCAGCCACGCCAACTCGAACAAAGACCATACTTTGCAACCACTGGTAATCGACAACGTCGCCAACCAGATCGCCGAGGGCAACCGCTCGATTGTCGCGCTGATGGTTGAGAGTAACCTCAAGGGCGGCAATCAAAAATTGTCGGCAAATCCAGATGAAATGGAATACGGCGTGTCCGTTACCGACGCCTGCGTCGACTGGGAGAGTACCGAGGATGCACTTTTGCGGATGGCAGACACGGTGCGTGGCGCATTGAAAAACCGTTAATGGTTGCCCTAAGGCTCCGCAATCTGTGCTACCTTTAATGCAACAGCCACTCATGGTTAATCAGCTTATAGATATTGGGTGGACCCATAAGCCGATTTTTGTCGAGGTACTAAAGCCACTATGATCAAAGTCTTGTTACTGGTCAGTATTGTGTTCTC
>CALGJN010000024.1:0-14864 GCA_937920185.1 uncultured Cellvibrionales bacterium
ATAGCTGCAGAGAATAGTTGCAGAGACTAGTTGCAGACAATAGTTGCAGAGAATAGCTACAGAGAATAGCTGTAGAGACTGTCTGTAGAGGTTGTTTGTAGAAAATAGCTGTAGAGACTGTCTGCAATCACTTTAGAGCAGCGCCAGTGCCTGCGTTCGCGGGTAAACGCTGTTGGCCTGCAATCAGTTGGTTTGAAATGGGCTGAGATCACTTTTATCGTGCTTGTCTCTGTATAGCCCCGGCGTTGTGCGAGTATTTTTTTTGAAGAACCTCGAAAAATAGGCTGGATCGCGAAAGCCGATTTTAAAGGCGATGGAGGCCACCGGCGCTGTGGTATAGATCAGTTGTCGCTTGGCTTCGAGAAGTAGGCGGCCATGGATGACTTCGAGTGCCGACTGTTGTTTGATGGTGTGGCAGATACGATTTAAATGGCGTTCCGCCAATCCCAGGCGGCTGGCGTATTCATTGACCTGCCAATGCTGCTTGTAGTGTTCTTCCACCAAGCTGCGAAAGCGGTTGTAATTGTGCGCGTTGACGCTATCAAAAATCAATTCATCGCCTACTTCATCCAACAACCTTCGAATGAACAACATCAACGCATGAAACAGCAGTTGTAGCATCAATGCACGCCCCAGTTCGGGCGACCGATACTCGCGATGAAATATTTTTAGGATAAATTCAATTTCATGCAGTTGATCGTGGTTGTCATGCAGTTCGACAATGTGCGCGCGCTCTAATAATTGTTTCAGAAGATCGTGGTTTTGGCTGTCAATTCTCTCGAACAATAGGGGTTCGGCGATGGTCAAGGCATAACCGTCGGTATTTGGTTGAAAGCGAAAGCTGTGGACGCATGCCGGTGGAATGGTGATGACTGTGGGCCCTTTGACGTAGTCTTTTTGACCGTCAATCTGAACAACCGTAGAGCCGGACAGCAAATAAATGATCTGAAAGTAGTGTCGATGTTGGTGGGGTTTGAGGTGCCATTTGTGCAGTTTTCCGCTGGCGCGGATTTTCTCAACGTGCACTAAATCTGGATCATGGTCTTTATTTTCTTCACCGTAGACGTGGTAATTCGGAATTTTATTAGAAACTTGCGGGGTAATTATTTTTCTCATTCGGCATATATCCGTATATTTCAGAAGAGAGTCTCTCAAACAGCATAAAACGTATGCGTCTTAAATGTGCAATTATTGTGACCGTATTGTCCATTTAGTCGCCAACCTATTTAGTGCTAAATTAAATCTGTCGCAATCCCACGCAATAAAGGGCATGCCACGGCAGCAAAGGCCATCGCGTTTGCGTCGGGCAGCAGTCATAGATTCAGCCGCAGGGATAGAGCGATGCTTCAACTTCCACAAGGACGGGACTGATCTATGGACACTGATGACTTTACGTTAAGAATGCGGGCCGAACCGGTGCCCTGGTTTGGGCTGCTGTTTTCTTGGCTGCATATGCTGCTGGGGGTTCAAAGGCCGGATTTGAAAAAGGTAATTATGGAATTCGTTCCCGGCGATATTCCTTCGGTATCGGCGGTGGCCGAGGGTGAGGCGGAAATTGGTATGACCACGCCGCCGGTGTGCGCCACGATGGCCTATCGGGGTATCGGGCCCTACGCCGAAAAAATGCAGGACTTGCGCGCCATCCTGTCGTTCCCCCACGACGACAGGTTGGTGTGGGCGGTACCCGAAGAGTTTGGTATCACATCAATCGGACAGCTAAAAAATCAGAAATTGAGGTTTTCGATTGGCGGGCCAGATAGTCCGGTTGGCTTCGCCGTGGATAAAATTTTGGCAGCCTATGGAATATCCATTGAAGAGCAGGTCGCATCGGGAATGTGGACAGGTTTTAAAGAAGATTATTTGTTTAAAGTCGTTGAGCATGGCACCGAAGGCAGGGCCGACATGGTCATTCACGAGGGCAGAAAAACGCTTCCCTGGGTACAGTTTTCCGAGGCCAGAAAACTGACCTTTTTACCCATCGATACCGATGTTCAAAACATGATGGTCAGAGAGTATGGTTTTCGCAAGGCGGTGCTGTCAAAGGGCATGATTGACGGCGCGGTGGGCAGGGATACGCCGACCTTGGATTGGTCTGAGTGGTTGATGTTTACCCGTTCCGACGTTCCCGAAGATTTGATCTACCTGATTACAAAAACCGTCATTGAGTACCAGCATTTATTCGAATTAGGTTTTAAAGGCCATCCGTTGGAACAGAGTGATTTGGTCTGCCCGATGAAGCCCCAGGACATGTGGCGTAACGTGGGCAACATACCCCTTCATCCGGGTGCCCAGCGTTACTTCGAAGAGCAGGGCTATTTGCCTTAAAAATTGCCATAAAAAATTGCCATAAAAAATTGCCTTAAAAAATAGGCTTAAAAGAATAGCCATAAAAACCAGTTGATAGATTGCTTTAGAGGCTTACTTTAGAGAGGGGTTGTAAAGGCTTGCGGTAAAGCTGCGCAGTAGCCGCTTAGGGTGTGGCTGCCTAGGCGAACGGAATACTGTTGGCTGAGCCTTTAAGAAGATTTTACGGCACCGATTAACAGATTTTTTGCCCGTGGTGTGTCACTGGTTTTATTCAAAAATGGAGATGATTCAGACGTCAAGGAGCAGACAAATGAAGGTACTATTTAAGCATAAAATTGTTATTAAGATTGTCACAACGGTATTTAGTTTGATGCCACTGGCGGCGTTAGCCGAGGGATCCAATGGGCGATTAGTGGCACAATCCAGTGCTTCGGAGTCGCGCACGATCAACCATGCGGATGATCAAAAACATCCATACTTGCAAGAAATTACCGTCACCGCGCAAAAGAAAGCGCAGAGCATACAGGATGTACCTATTGCCATATCGGCGTTTAGCGCAGACCAAATCGAAGCGGCCAACATAACCAATCACGACCAATTGGCGGCGCTCACGCCGGGTTTGTTCTTTGGTAAATTCAGTGAATCGAGACCGCAAATCTACATCCGTGGTATCGGCAGTCGCCAATTCAGCGTTGGTTCAGAAGGCTCGGTCGGAGTATTTATCGATGAAGTGTACATGGGCCGTTTTAGCTCGGGCCTCTCCGGTTTGAGCGATATCGAGCGCGTTGAGGTGCTCAAGGGGCCGCAGGGTACTCTGTATGGCCGCAATACTATTGGTGGTGCGATCAATGTGATTACCAAAGATCCCAGCGAGGAGACTTCCGCCAATGCAGGCGTCGGCGTCGGCAATATGGGCTACTTAGATTGGCAGGCCGCCGCCAGCGGCCCGCTCACGGATGGCCTCATTTACGGTCGTGCGTCGATCAATTTCCGCGAGAGAAATGGCTATGTAAAAAATCTGACCACTGGTACCGGTCACAACGCGCTTGACCAACTCAGCGTGCGAACCAAATTATTGTTCACGCCTACCGAGGACCTCGATGTCTCGCTGACGCTGGATTATAACCATGCCAACCCGGAAGGCGGATTGCAGGGTGAGTTCGTCGCTGGGCTGCCGGTGTTGGCCACTGGCGGCCCCCATGCCCCCAAAGTAGACACCACGCCATCGCGTTTTGACGAACACTACAACTCGGATTCAAGCTTTGAGCGGGATATCTTTATCGCCAATTTGCGTGTCGATTGGAACCTAAGTGAGGTCGCTCTGACCAGTATCACCGCTTATCTTGATTCGGATATGGTCGAGGCGCGAGATCTCGATTCTACCTCCATCGACTCCATCGAGCATCTCACCGACGAGCAAGCCGAACAGTTCACGCAAGAATTGCGATTGTCTTCGATACCTGGTGGGGCGTTTACTTTTGATGATCGAGTGGAATGGATTAGCGGCCTCTATTACTTGAACGAAAAGCCTATTCGCACTGAAAATCTGCGCGGCGGTCTAGAATCTGTGTTTTCCCAGATAGCTGCCTCGGTAGGCAGCGGAGGCCCGGCAGCACCGATTAAACTAGGTGAACGGCATGTAGATAATATGTTGATCGTCGATGTGGATACCACCAGTTACGCAGCCTTTGGACAGGCAACCATCGATATTACCGAGCGGCTGGCGCTCACCGTGGGCGCGCGCTACACCAGAGACACCAAAAAATTGCACTCCAGTGGTTGGTCTAGCCACGATGGTGTGCCACCCATTATCGCGCCCTTTGATGTCACGCTCAGCCGACGCTGGTCGTCCTTTGACCCCAAGCTAATTCTCGATTACAAAGTGTCCGAAGATGTTATGACCTACTATACCTATAGCACAGGATTTAAGAGCGGTGGTTTTCAGTTTGCAAAATTTAATGCATTCGACGCGAGCCAAACCTTTGAGCCCGAGAACGTTAAAACCCATGAAATCGGCCTCAAAGCGACCTGGTTTGATCAACGTTTGCGCACCAATATCAATTATTTTTTCTATGACTACACGGATATGCAGGTTCCTAAAACCACCACAGGGGCGAGTGGCGCTCCGGCGATCACTACCTTGAATGCTGCCGAGGCCACCGTGCGCGGATTTGAGTTTGATGGTAGCTTGAGTCTTTCGGATGAACTGACATGGCACGCGGGCTACGCCTATCTCGACGCTAAATATGATGATTATGTGTTCAACGCGACGCTGGATTACTCTGGCAACACCATGGTTAGATCACCAGAAAATACCTTTAATAGTACCCTGGAATTTGCCCGCCCTGTGGCGGAAGGGCTGCTGCGTATTCGTGCAGATGTGTCCTGGACTGACAACTATTATTTTGAGCCGGATGCCGGCGCCACGGAGGGTACCGAGCAAGAATCATTTGCCCTGTACAACCTCTCTGCCGCTTATGAGTTCGATGACTGGGTGCTGTCAATCTGGGGTAAAAACTTGAGCGATGAAGTGTATAAAAATACCACCTTATCGTTCGACGCTTTCACCATGGAATATCTGGGATTACCTCGTACCTATGGCGCATCAATACGCTGGAATTACTGATCCGATAAAGATAATGCCGGTGTTTCAGCGCATGCTTGGGGCGCTGTAACACCTGTCACGACGTTTAAAATTTAAGGTGACAATGGCCTGCGAGGCGAAATAACCGGTGGCCAATAATACCCTGTCACTTTGCACGCCGGGCCGTTGTGGTAGCGTCTTTTTCGACATGACTTTTTGCGACAAGGCTCTTTACGAAAAGGCTCTTTACGAAAAGGCTCTTTGCGACAAGGCTCTTTACGGCAAGGCGCTTTACGACACGGCTCTTTACGAAAAAGCTCATTACCACAAGAGCGGGACTGGCCCGATCTAGCAGACGCCGTTGGGTGCCACGTGTCGAGAGCTCTTTGCCGTGGTTATGGATGCAAGCAAGGCGCTAAAAACGGATTTTAAGGACGCTCATCGTATGCAATACTCTCAATCTAAATCTCAACCTCAACCTCAATCTCAATCTCAATCTCAATCTAAATCTCCCTTATTTTTTGGGTCCAGCGTAGTTCTAGGTTGCTTCATCGGACTGATGGGAAATACCGGAGCGGTGCTGTTCTCGAGCCTCGGGGTGTTTGTCAAACCCTTGGCCGATGCCTTTGGTTGGAGTCGGGGGGATATTTCCTTTGGCGCCACCTGCTTGACCTTCGGAATCATCGTTGGCATGTTGACCACCGGCCATTTGATCGATAAGTATGGCTCCAAGCGGATTTTAACCATCTCTGTGGTACTTTCGGCAATCGCCATCGCCTCTGGGCCGCTGTACATTTCAAGTCTGCCGCTGTTCTATCTGATGCTGACGCTCGGCGCTTTTGTTGGCGGGCCGACCAATACAGTGGGTTACGTGCGCGTAATCGCCTGTTGGTTCGACCGGCGACGGGGGCTATTTATCGGCGTCGCCGCTGCCGGTATGGGGGTCGGTTTTGCGTTGGTGCCGTGGCTTACCAACATTGCCATAAGTTGGGGTGGTTGGCAGGCGGGCTACTACGTGCTGGGCCTTTATATATTGATCCTGGTATTGCCCGCGGTGGTGTTTTTAATTAAAGATAAACCAGAAGATATAGGCATGCGCGTCGATGGCGAGTGTGGGGACGACCCAGAAAAGGCCAACTCGACTGACAGCCCCAGTCACCTCAGTGTGATGGACGCGGTGGCAACCCCGGCGTTTAGTTTGCTGTTTGTGGTGATCTTTAGCGTCGCATTTGCCCTGTTTGGCACACTCACTCATTTGGTATCGATGCTAACCGATCGAGGTATTGATACGGCCACTTCGGCACTGGTGGCATCTTCAATTGGTGTCGGCATGATGATCGCACGGTTGGTAGTTGGCTATTTGTTAGATCATATCTTTGCCCCAAAACTGGCGATGATTGTGTTTGGATTTGCGATTGTGGGGCTCTTGCTCATTGCCCATGCGGACTCTTTGCCTGGGTACTTTATTGCCGCGCTGTTCATTGGATTTGGGGTTGGATCAGAGGCTGATCTAATGGCTTACATGGTAAGCCGTTATTATGGGCTGGCGAATTTCGCGGTCATCTTCAGCTGTTTGTTTAGCGCCTACATGCTGGGAACCGGTCTCGGCCCCTACGCGTTTGGTAGATCTTTTGATGCCTATGGTAATTATTTACTGATGTTAAATGTCTGCGTCGGGTTGCTGTGCCTTGCGATTGGCTTACTGGCGCTATTGGCGCCTTATGACCGCTATTTGAAGCCAATTGCAGATTGATTTTGACAAACAAATTGGCGTCTTATGCGCGGTTTTTATAAAAAATATTTTAAAAGAAAGTCTTAAAAAGAATGTCTTTTAGGCAGGCATTCGGTTCCGCGTGTTACCGGTTGTGCGGGGATAACGTCGCCCGCACTGAGCTGCTAATGATCGCGCCGCGGTTTTTTTGATGGCTATGTGCAGTCGTTTGGCAGCGGGTGGTGCAGGGGTCGTGTGTGCAACGTAGCATTCGTAGAATGCTTAAAGTACGCGGCAGTAAGGCTTTAGCAAGCCGCAGTTTTAGCTCATTTACCCATCGCTATCGGCGGCCCTTCGGTGGGTCCAATGGCGCAAATTAATGCTTGTGAGCTGCCATAATGCCGATGTACAAAAACTGGCGATTCATGTATAACGTTTTGCGTATATATGGAAATTACAGAGTAAAAGGACTTTGATATGACGACTATTGATACCGTAAAAGCCTACTTTAACGCAGTTCAGACCAATGATCTCGCCCAACTTGGGGCGCTTGTTGCCGCCGACGTGGTTTGGCATCAACCCGGTGATAATCAATTTTCGGGTACCCATGTTGGCGCTGCAACGGTGTTTGCAATGATCGGCGATATGATGAAAGTATCCGATGGAACTTTCCAAATTGATCAGGTAAAAGATGTCATGGCGAATGGCACGCAAGTTGCGGCGACCATCCATTTTTCAGGTCAACGCGCCGACTATGCGATGGCGCTGACAGGCGTTGATGTATTCAGCGTAAGCAATGGCCAAATCACCGAAGTCTGGTTGTATTCCAGCGATCAGGCTGTCGAGGACGCATTTTGGGGCAACGCTTAGGTCACACCAGCGGTATGGTTGGATAAGTACCTGTGCGATGTCGCTTAACGGGTGGTTATTGGATCGTATCAGCTATTTAAAACGATCTTAGCGACCGAGTGGTGGCTGTGATCGTTTAGACGGATCGTCTAATGTTATTTGTTAGGAGCGATTTACTAGAAGCTGGCTACCAGAAGTTATCTACCAGAAGTTATCTACCAGAAGCAATCTACCAGAAGCAATCTACCAGAAGTTAGCTATCAACAGCTATTTGCCATGGATTATTTGCTCTGTTCTATCCGCTGCGAGAGCATTAGCCGGAAGTTGGCGTGGGCAAGCGGCAGATCGGCCCGTCGGCTGGTAGGGAAGGATTAGTTCACCGACGAGCATGGGATTGAACAGGTTTTTGCGGAACGGCACCGGCCTGCGCTTGAGTGTGTTGTACCCACACACCCGCATCTGCACTTGCACCTGAAGCTGCACCCGCTCTTGCACCTGAACCTGAACCTGAACCTGAACCTGAACCTGAACCTGAACCTGAACCTGAACCTGAACCCGCTCGCGCACCCACACTTGCATCTGCACCCGCACCGCAGCGCATCGACGGCGTATTCTGGGGTGATATGGGGTGATATGGGGTGATATGGGGCGGCGTTATGGTGGGCTGGCGTGGGGTGAAATGGAATTCAGCGGAGTGGGGCTATTCTGAGCGTCAATTTGTCAAAATGGCAGCTACACCTGGCTGATATTTCGGCAACCCCATAGCGGCAGGCTGCGCTATAATGCGCGCGGCGCCGTCTGGCAGTGCGCGGGCAACGTCAAAGTCTGCGCGTTGATCTGAGGTTTGCTTGCCGTCAGCTTTGGGCAATTTTGTAGGGTTTTACACGCCATAGAGATTTACGCCCCAGTTTAACTTTGGTTTTACTTTTGTCTGGCTGTGGTTTTACTTTGGTCTGGCTGTGGTTTTACTATGGTTTTACTATGGTCGGGGTCGTGCTCTGGTGTCGGGGTCGCGCTTTGGCGCTCTGGGTAGCACGCATTGGTCAACATGATTAGAATGGTCGTCGCTGTGCTCTGTAAGCGTTTAGCGTAACACCCAAGATGGGCAAACATAAATTTTTAGATGGTGTCGCTGGCGACCCTATCGGAGTAATGATGAAGAATTCGAAGACCGTTTTGATCGATAAGAACCCTGGCAGAAATTCGCAAACTTATGGCATTGCACGGGAGCTTGGTACAGATTTGGAGTTGATTCACGAACCCTCGGTTGGCGTGGTTGGCAACAAGGGCGATTCGCAATGCTATCTGGGCGTGATGCACAAGGTGGGTATTATTCACGATGCCCTCAAGGATCGGGTTGGCGTTGCGCCGGGCCAATTGCGCATGCGCTTGGTGCAACCAGAATTTACTGTGGCGACGTCGGATGGTATCCGCAATGGCACCAAGGAAATGCGTTACTCGTTGATCGGCAGAGAGGTCGCCAACGACGCTCTCACAGAGCATCTTAGCGCGTCGGGCCTTGAGGGCGTCATAGCCGTTGTGGCATGCGATAAACCACCGGTTGGGACGCTAGCGGCTATGCTCGAGCACAACCGACCGGCGATCATTATGTCTGACGGCTCGATTAGGCCCGGAGTTGATTCAAAAACCGGTGACACCATCGACTTGATCACTGCCTATCAATTGGCCGGCAGCGATGATGAAGAGTTAAAAAGCCGGATTGCCCGCGAGGCCTGTCCGGGTTTTGGCAGCTGTGGTGGCATGTTTACCTACAACACCATGCAAACGTTTATTGGTGTGGTGGGTATGCAACCGTTGCATATGATTTCTCCCGCATCCCAGGATGTTCGCCGCACCGATGAATTTCCCAATCAGTTGGTCGATTATCTGGCCGCATTGATCGACAAAAATATTTGCCCGAGAGATATTGTTACCCGCGATTCGCTGCGCAATGCAATCATCGTTGCCATGTCGGTCGGCGGCTCGACCAATGTCCTTTTACACGCCCCAGAATTGGCGCGGGCGGCCGGTTACAAAGATTTCTCTAAGGACATTATGAGTCCTGAAGAATTCAACTACCTATCTGAGAAGGTAATTCCTGTGGTCATCAATGCGCGACCCTTTGGCGAATATTCTATGGTCGACATCGACCGCAAGGGTGGGGTGCAAGTGATCGTTAAAGAACTGTTGGATGCCGGTCTATTGAATGGCGATACGCTGACGTGCACCGGCGAGACCCTGGCCGAGCAAATTCAGCGTCTTGCGCCGCCAGCGCCCGACGGCGATGTTATCCACAGCGTGCAAAAACCCTTTAAAGAAACCGGCGGGTTGCGGGTGTTGGGCGGTAATCTCTCGCCCGAGTTCAGCGCGGTATTAAAGCTGGCAGGCGTTGAAGGGGGGTTGGAAAACAACCTCTTCAATGGCAAAGCCAAGGTCTACAACGGAGAACAGGAACTGTTGCAGGCGTTGGATTCAACGACGCCGGTATTTGAAAATTTTGACATGATTGTGGTGCGCTACGAAGGCCCATTCGGTGCCCCCGGTATGCCAGAAATGCTCGATTCCACCTCGCGGATCACGGCTCTTTGCCGAGAACAAAATATCGTCGTAGGATTGATGACTGATGGCCGATTTTCAGGCGGTTCGGTCGGTTTGGTGATTGGCCATGTCGGGCCCGAGGCCGCAGCTGGAGGCGCCATTGGTCTGATCGAAAATGGTGATGATATCGTCGTCGACCTAAATAAAAACGAGTTATACTGTGAACAGTTGGCCGATGGAGACATCTATCGACAACGCAAATCGCTCTGGGAGCAACAGGTCGCCGAAAACGCTGGAATCCACCCCTGCGTTGGCGAGGCCGACACCCGCTTACTCAATAGAATGCGCTGCTCGGCAGTATCTGCAGTGTTTGGTGCGGGTATGCATCCAGATCGAATGGTGTGGGTAAAAGACCCTCGTCAGGTGGAAAAATCTGACTTTGAACCGAGCAATAAATTTAAATAATTGCGGTTTGTTGATCGACTTTTGCGGCACTGAATAGCGGGTGCTGATCGAGACGCGCTTTACAAGATGCGCAGCGCGCTGCTTTGGTATGACAATTATGTCTAGGGGGGTTTTATGGATTTGGGGTTTATATCGGCATCGCTGATCAATTTAGCGATTAATTTAAGTTATTCCATCCTCGCCTTGGTAGTCGGCGTCTACGGTTTGCTGTGGGTTGACGACAAACTATTGAAAAACATCGATCTCGAAGAGGAGATGAAAAAGGGCAACGTGGCGGTGGCGATTTTTGCCTCGACGATCCTTATTTTTGTGGCTTTGATTATCGCCTTTGGCTTTCGAGGCTAGGCATGTCGCTCAGCGACGGTCGCGTTACGGTGGTGTTGTTTTTTGCCATTTGCGGGGTGGTGCTTGGCAACGGACTGCTCGCTGGTAATGGCGATCGGCGTCCTTCGCTGTCGCCGTCTGAACTCGATCCGCTATCGCGACCAGATACTCCATTACCTGCCCGATTACCTGCCCGATTACCTGCCCGATTACCTGCCCAGTCACCCGCGGAATCGCCCGGTTGGGGTGAATCGTCTGAGCACTCCGAGGGACCTAATTATGCCGCTGCGAGCCTCGATATACTGCCCCTCGACGCCCGGCTCGAGGGTCGGCAACTAGCTCAACGCCTGGCGACGCTGCGGGGCAGAGAGCAAGTGATTCCGTTGGGCACGCGCGCGGTGGGTATTTATTCTATGTCGGCGCCTTCGGTTGCTGGAGATCACCGCTTAGTGAACGACTATCTCGAGGGTTTTCAGCCCTACCCGGTGACTAATCCGATGCTACCGCTTTACGCGTTGGCGCAACGTAAGCAGTACCAGCTCGATGCGCAACAGTACGCTGGACGGCAAGAGGTCTGGCAGACCAGTCGCGAGGCCTATGCCTTTGCTCGCGGTGACTGTGAAGATCATGCGTTGATCCTCGCCGACTGGTTGATGGCGATGGGCGAAGACGCGCGAGTGGTGCTCGGTGATTATCGTGGCGGTGGGCACGCCTGGGTGGTGTTGTTTAAAAATGGCCAAGAATTTTTACTCGAAGCCACCAAAAAATCCGGATTAACGCGCAGTAAACCCTATCCTCTAGCGTCTTTGCATCGTGACTATCACCCGCAACTGATGTTTAACCGCTACGATTTTTGGCAAAATCAGGGCTCTAAATATACCACTCGCTACGCTGGCAGTGCATGGCGCAAACAGAGTCATTATCGTCCTGCACTGTGATCGATGGCCGCTCAATACCGTCTTGACCTGCGCCTTACCCAAGCCGAGAGGGTTGCAAACACGGCTCTAGGGTAGTTCAAATACATACAGTGCGTTGCCGCCCTCCGGTTGATAAATATCTGGGCTGGCGGTCGCGGTCAGCGCTCTAAAGACCCCCATGCCGGTAGTCACGGCGATGAACTGCCGACCATCAACGGCATAGGTGATCGGAAAGCCATGCAGGGCTGTCGGCAATCGAGTTTGCCACAGCAAGCGGCCCGTTTCGGTATCAAAGGCGTTAAAATAGCGGTCTAGGTCGCCGATGAAAACCAGTTTTCCGCCAGTGGTGAGTGCCGAGGTTAAAAACATCGCCGGTTGCTGATGGACCCATTTTTCGCTGATCGGGTCGAGCCCAATAGCGACTAATTTACCGAGCATATCGCCGACGCCCGGCATTGGATAGGTTTTAGAATCGCCACCAAAGCCACCACCACCGGTGACCATGTCGACTTTGCGGCCGACCATATCCGAGCACAGTTGATGCATTGGAATGATGATCGCGTGATGGGGTCGATCGTACGCCGCTGCTTGCCAGTTGTGGCCGCCATAAATGCCTGGGCAGGCGGTAAAAGGCTGGTCGATATTGGCGTCGAGAATGTCTTGGCGATAGATTAGGCGGCCGTTGACACGATCTATAGACTGATAAATATTTTGTGGTATGGTTTCAAAAAGTTCTAGAAAGCGGCCATTAGAACGCTGCAGTTTCCAGAGTATGCCGTCTTTGCCAATGGTGTAAAGCACGCGATCAGCTTCTTCGTCGCCACGATTGATGAGGATCCGTTCAAAGCCCACTTCCATGTCGATGGTCTCTCCGGGAACGTGTTGAAAGTACCAGGCGATAGCGCCAGTATTGGGATTGATGGCGAGCGTTGAATTGGTGTACAGGGCAGCTTGATAGGGTGTCATGCCGCGACTGGCGGCAACCCAGGGCTTGGCTTGCGAGGTGCCGATGTAAAATAGATTGAGCGCCGCATCGTAGCTACCGGGAATCCACGTATCGCCGCCAGCGCGGTGCGTTGGCTCTAAATCGCCCCAGCTATCGCTGTTGGGGTCGCCCGGTAGGGCGATGGTCGAGGTACGCCAGAGCTCCTCGCCCGTCTCTGGGTCGTGACCAGTGATAAAGCAGCCGCTTGCAACGAAGCGCTCGCAGCCATTGATGCCACTGACGATCACCCCGTTGGCGACAATCGGCCCGCTAGTGTGTGTCAGGCCATCGCGGTAGTCTGCTTTGACGGTTCTCCAGACGAGCTTGCCGGTGCGCGCATCGATAGCGATCAGTGCGGCATCGTAGGTGGCCATAAATAGCTTGTCACCATACAGGGCTATGTTGCGCGTCGGGCCGCCGAGAGTTCGCGATGCGTCGGGGAAATCATATTCAAACGTCCAAATTAGATCGCCATTGGTGGCGTCTAGCGCTTGAATTACATTGCCGGGATGGGTGACAAACATGATTCCCTGACTGACCAGCGGGGTGCCTTGGTTGCTGCCTTGATTCATGCTCATCGACCAGGCCAGGCTTAGATCGCCAACATTATCGCGGTTGACTGTTGCCAATGGGCTATAGCCCTGACCATCCAATGTGCGTCGCCACGACGGCCAATCGGCAGCGGCCGGTTGCGCCAGCGCGGCGTCGTCAACCGAGGTAAAACGCTTTACTTGACGGTTGTTAAAGCGCGTTTTTCGCTGGTCGAGTTGGTCGACGGTATTAGCGTCTGAGAAGGCGACGAACCCTTGCAGACTCGGAGTCGCTGGCTGGGCCTCTAGCGTCGGTTGTTGGTCTTGCGCGGTCTGGCCCGGCGATGTTTCCTCGGGGCTTTTGGCGGTTGTCTGAACGATCCCAGAAACCTCGAGGATATGGCGCTGAATCGCTTGATAGTCCAAGTCGCTCAAGCCACCGGTATTGCCCGGCGGCATTGAACTAATGATTTTTTTATACAGAGCGTCGACGCCGAGCGCGCGCCATTTTTTGATAAATGCATCACCGCTCAGCGGGCTGCCATGGGCCGATCCTCGCAATGACACGGAATGGCAATCGGCGCAGTGCTGTCGATAGACTTGGCGGTCACTCTCTGATGCCAACGGGTTATTGTGTGTAACGGCAAGGAAGAGTATGCCGATAATCCATAGACGCTGTCTGTCCATCTGTACCTCGTAATTATTATTTTGAGGGTATTTGCCAGAGCTGGTGCCGCTGGCTCTCGCTGCTTTAATCTATTGCGGCGTTATTTTTGGCGCTCGTTTGAGTCTGTTGGTGGCTATACTTCGATCAGATCCAGCGGATATTGATATAAACTCTGGGCACCGTCTGCGGTAATTTCGAAAACGTTTTCCATGTGCGTCGGGCCCAGTTTACTACCAAAATAAAGGCAATCAAAACTCAGGACCATCGAGGGCTGTATGGTAAAGCCCTCGGTGGCTGCCAAGCCGGTGGAGGGAAATGCCACCGGGCTCTCCAGTGGAACCGCGCCAATCGAGTGCACAATTAATAACAATTTGCCCGGGGCATCGAGATTTTGGGCAGCGGTGGCGGCGACTCGTCGGCAAATTTCGGCAGAATTGTTGCCCGGTTTGAGCGCCGCGACCACCTGGTCAAAACAGTGCTTTACCAGCGCGTGCTGTTCTTTATATTCGGCGCTGGCGTCGCCTATATGGGCAGTGCGGTTGATGTCGATCCACACATTTTTGTACTCGCCTTGGGTTTCCAAGATAACGATCTGTCGGTCTTCAAATGGTCTTTCAAACAGCGTCCTAAAGAGCTCTGGTTTAAACGCGAGGTCGTAGGTTCCGCCAAACAAAAGCGGGCTGATCGGCAGTGGCGTGATATCTTCATCGATCATAAAGTGCGCCACTGACTTTTCGATCTGCGCCCAGACCTTGCCTTTAGCGAGTTGTTCGACGGTGTGCGCCATAACCCGATCGGCCTTGCGACCCGATTGGCGAAAGATCTCTATTTCATCAGCCGTTTTAATCGCCCTGACGCGAAATATTGAGTCAAACGCGTCGCCAAAGTGCTGACCCACCGACTCATGAACTCTCAGAGCGACCCGCATATCGTCATAAATGATCAGCTTTTGTGAGGTACCCCGGGCACTTAGCAATTTTGACAAGG
>CALGJN010000025.1:0-14855 GCA_937920185.1 uncultured Cellvibrionales bacterium
TAACCGAAGTTAGCCCATAATAAATTTCTTTTTAAATTCAACTAATAATGATAATAATTCTCATTTCATATGTCAACCAATAAGCATTACCAACACCATTTGCGCCCTATCGAACATAAATAAAAGACAGCATTCGACAAGGGCGCTAATCAATTACTACCAAGCCACAGTATTGGCGTCTGAAAACCCGTAGGCGCTCTGCAACGTCGCCCTGACCTCGAGTAACTTGCCGCGATAAGCATAAATCGCGTCTTCAGCTGTACCGCTCGGTGCCACGCCCATCTGACTGCCATCGGCCAACACTGGGGCGTCGCCTACCAACATGTTGATGTGCTTTAAGTCATCCAAGTCGACGGCCGTGACCGCTGCATCTCTAAAGGGAGACGCCGGACTGAACTGCAAGCTCAAAACAAAGCCCTTCAATTCGGACCAGTGCTTAGCAACGGTTTCAAAATTGCCCAGCGTTGCTGGAGTGCCTAACGTATACTCATCCATGTCAATGAATAGATCATTAACATAGTGAACAGCCGTCGCCGCGATGCACTTTTCCCACGCTACTGAAGCCATCTTTACATGTTCTTGCAGCTTGGTATTTTCCGCTTCGGTCAGCGCGGGGTTGGTCTTGTTGGCTGCGTTGCTGAGAATTTGTCGCGCGGCAATAATCGATGTCATAACTTCGGACGAAAAGTCGGTAGGTGCAGGACCGCTTGCGGATCCGGCATCACGCTTGGCGCAGTTCTGTGAATGCGCCATATTGTACTCACTGCGCACATCGATCATACCGTCGCCATCGGTGTCGTGGTGGCCATATTTCCAACCATCGCGACCGCTTTTGGCGCGCGCTTCGAGATCGGTGTAGTGCAAGTTATCCCGCGCCGCACCATAATAACCAAAGCCTTCGTCAAACTTGTGTTCGGCGTATGTGTAGTCTTTGGTGCCGTCTTGCGAGGCCAACACATTGACTCCGTCTCTGTCGCCCATAAAGTCGGTTTTGAAATAATCATTGGTGCCCTGCGAAAAATTCACCGCGCCCATCAAGAATTTTTGCATCAGCTGTCGGTAGTTACGGCCATGGGCGTCGGTATTGACGTTCGCCGATGAGGTAGCGCCGGTGGCATCGGTGACTTGAACGGCCTCGCCATCGGATGCCAAAGTGGCTTGACTGGCAATCCAAATATTAACCAGATCAATCGGCAGCACAGGACTCCCCTCGCTCCATCCGAAAAATTCATTGTCGATTAATTTTGACGTCTCGCCGCCACCACTGCCATTGCCGCCAGCGATTTTTCCATCGAGGTTTTTACCAGTGGAAATGTCGCCGTAGGTCGTGGCTTCTTTTAAGGTCACATTGGCGGCATCTTTAATATAGGTGCCAAGCAGAGTATCGGTGACGTTAGCGTCGGTTCCCTTGATGAAAAAGTCCAGACTGGTAGTCACCGAAGCCACTGTGTTGGCGGCATCATCGGTTAGAACCTTTTCCATGTAGTACGCCATATCGGCGACCAGCAACTGACGCGCGGTTTGGCCTGTATAGCTGACCGAACTCGACGAACCGGTATAGTTTGCATTGTCATATGCGTAGACCGTTGGCATAGCATCGCATGCATCGCCTCGATCATTGACATCGGCATCAGCTTGATCGAGATTGGCGTTTAATGGGCAATTATCGACGTCGTTGGCCAGGGTATCGCCGTCCTGATCAGCATCGCAGATGTCACCAGCACCGTCACCGTCGGCGTCGGCCTGGTCGGCATTGCTGTCCGCCGGGCAGTTGTCGCCGTTATCGCCCTTTTGATCGCCATCGGCATCGACAGTTTCCAAGGCATCGTTCGGGAATACATCGGCGTTATCACCAGTACCATCACCGTCTGAGTCGGCAGTTTCTGACGCATCGTCAGGAAAGGCATCGCTAACATCCGGCGTACCATCGTTATCACGATCTGCTGGCGCGCTGGAGCCTGAACCGCCACAACCGGTCATCGCGACGACCGCTAGAATCAAGAATAATTGAGTGAGAGTAAAATTTAGTTTCATTGTTAGACCTATGCTTAACCAAGTTTATGAAAATCACGAGCCGCTTGATCATCTGGGACGACGCGTTGCTCGACGCTGTTATTGCGACGCGGATTGTTACGATCGCGAACACATACCGACTACAGTGACGCACAAATACTGCGGCACTTAAAAACCAACCGACAAGATGATAATAATTCGCATTACATATGTCAACAGAGAAGCATTATCATTTGCGATAGCATTTCAAACTTTGCTGCAACTTTAAAAATACTGCGCACTGCCTCCCAGTGCATGCGCAATAGATCGGCAATGACGCTCGGCTAATCCCAAATAGCTAATTTTTCTAAAAGCCCTTGCACAGCAATATGACAACCGAATTTTTATTCATTGGGCCAGCGTAAAACGTCGCTCGCCGATGGATCCTGAAATTCCTTCGCCATGTACCCATTGTTCGCCCAAAAATTAAACACTGCCTACACCCAATCGCTGCGAATCCTTTATCGGCCATGCCTGTAAGTTAACAAAAGGAGTTGGGCGCGGAGCCGAAAACAACCTGAGTACGCGTAGAGCGCGAGTACACTGTTGCAGGTCACAGTTTTACACGCCATCAAAATGCCCAAACATCTGATATGCTGCGCCCGCGCGCCAAAATGGCCTGAGCGTCCTGATTAAATCGCATTACCGGTCATGGGCTACCTAACCTTGAAGTAAGAGGATCTAATTCAGTGGATTTCCCACTTTCGTTTTACCTGCTCGGTGCGTTAGTCGTAGTGCTGACGGGTATGTCTAAAGGCGGCTTTGCCGGTGGCCTTGGTACTCTGTCGGTGCCGCTACTTACTCTGATGATCGACCCCCTAGTCGCTGCCGCTATCATGTTGCCAATTCTGTGTTGCATGGACCTGTTTAGCTTGGCGGCCTATCGCCGACATTGCGATGGCACTATTCTGCGCAGCATCCTTCCCGCAGCGATTTTTGGGATTGGCCTCGGCTCGCTGACCTTTGCCACCATGAGCGCCGAGTATATAAAGCTGATGATTGGCGGCTTTGCGCTCTATGTGGCGAGCCAGGAGTTGTATCGAACGGTCTTTAAAAAGTCCGCCGTGCCGCCAAAGACCTCATCGATAAAGGCCTCAATCTGCGGCTTTGCCAGCGGCTTTGGCAGCACTATCGCTCACGCCGGCGGGCCGCCACTGTCAATTTATTTATTGCCTTTGCGACTTGATAAAACTGTTATGGTCGGCACGTCTGTGGTGTTTTTTACCATCGTCAATGCAACCAAATTGATCCCGTACGCGTGGCTTGGCCAGTTGCACAGCCAGCATCTTTTAGCCTCGCTACTATTAATGCCATTTGCGCCGCTGGGAGTAAAACTTGGAGTGTATCTTCACCATCGCGTCTCCACCGACGTTTTTTACCGGTTGTCGTACGTCATCCTCGGGCTTGTCGGCTTAAAGTTAGTCTATGAAAATTTCTACCCGGCGCTCGCCCTGTTCACGGCGCCAGTAGCCTAGACGCCGATCCATCGTTAGTGGCGGTGATCCAAGCCGCCAAAAGCGGCGTATCTGTCGTATAATGCAATAACAGTACGTTCTTATGAATAGCAAACAAAATCTAGCTAGAAGTGAAAAGGCTCCCATGACCGGACGAGTAAACGCTTTGCAGTCATCAGTCAAGCGGTCCGATCAATGGAGCGTTCTGCTGACCTGTGTTGGCGAAAATCGCGATCGCAGCGCTTTCGCCGCTTTGTTCAAGCATTATGCGCCGCTGATTAAAAGTTTCGCTCAAGCCAGTCGGCACGAGGGATGGTTCCCTGGACTTAACGAAGATCTGGTTCAGGAAGTGATGATCAAGGTATGGCAAAAAGCGGCCGGTTACAATCCCGAAAAAGCCTCGGCCACCACTTGGATATACACGGTCGCGCGAAATTGCAGAATCGACATGCTCAGGCGCAAGAGCAATACGCAGCACTTGCCGCTAGAAAATGAAGATTACTGGCATGAACCCGACGAGGAGACGCCGACATCTTTGCTGCAGCAAAAACGCAGCGAGGAAAAACTTAGAGAATCGCTATCACAACTGCCACGAGAGCAGGATGAAATACTTAGAAAAGTTTATCTAGAGGGTAAGTCGCACGCCGAGGCGTCGAAGGAATTAGGGCTTCCACTGGGTACGGTAAAATCACGCGTTCGTCTAGCGCTGCAAAAGATGCAGATTCTAGTGCCCGCCGAGTTTAAGGATGAATTAGCTCATGAACAATAAAACCCGCCATCACCCAGATGCCAGCATGCTGTTAGAGTTTTCGGCTGGAACCCTAGACACAGCCACATCGATATGTGTCTCTGCGCACCTGCATTTTTGCGCGCATTGCCGTGACTCGCTGCTCAGACTCGACCAGGTCGGATCGAAGTTAATGGAGGACGCTGAAACGCAACCGATGGACGATGCCCTCCTCGAAAACGTCATGCAGCAGATTGATCGGCTAGATGACGTCAGGGATGCAACGCCAACCAAGCCAACCACGGCGACCAAGATGGTAGAGGGCGATTATCCACCATCGGTCAACAAACTCATCGAAGCCGACGACAAACCGCCGCGCTGGCGTCGTTTGTCCGGTTCGGTCGACACGGCCCGCTTGAAAACTGGCCAAAATGATTTTGAGGTGGCTCTTCACCGGATTTGTGCCGGCGGAAAGACGCCCAAGCACGATCATGGTGGTCTCGAGTATACCGTGGTCTTGAAAGGCAGTTTTTCTGATGAGCGCGCGGTGTACAGCGAGGGAGATTTTATTCTCCGAAAACCCGGCGATACCCACCAGCCTATGGGCGCTCAAAATGGCGAGTGCATTTGTTTATCTGCGCAGTCCGCACCGATTAAATTGTCCAGCCCCTGGGGATTTTTGATGAACAACTGGCTGCGTATCAGTCCGCGTTAAACGCCTTGATCCGGCTATAGTCGCACGTTGATGCCCTGCTCGCGCATAAATGCCTTGGCTTCGGGGATACTATATTCGGCAAAATGAAAGATGCTGGCAGCCAGCACAGCATCTGCTTCCCCCACCGTGACCCCATCGACCAAATGCTGCAGGTTGCCAACGCCACCTGAGGCGATGACCGGAACGGCTACGGCACGGCTTATAGCCGCGGTCAGAGGTAGGTCAAAGCCATTTTTGGTGCCATCCCGGTCCATGCTGGTAAGCAATAGTTCACCGGCGCCATAGTCGGCCATCTGGATCGCCCACTGCACCGCGTCTATTCCGGTTGGCCTACGGCCACCGTGGGTAAAAATCTCCCAACCCGACTGAGCACCATGCGCCACGCGCTTGGCATCGATGGCAACAACGATGCACTGAGAACCAAATCGCTGCGCCGCTGAGCGCACGAATTCGGCGTTTTCTACCGCAGCTGAATTAATTGCCACCTTGTCGGCGCCCGCGTTTAACAGATTTCTAATATCGGTTAACTGCCGCACGCCGCCGCCTACGGTGAGCGGAATAAACACTTCGCCGGCCATTCGTTCTACCGTGTGCAAGGTGGTATCGCGGGCCTCATGACTGGCGGTAATATCCAGAAATGTAATTTCATCAGCGCCTTCATCATTGTAGCGCCGAGCGACCTCGACCGGATCGCCAGCATCGCGGATATCGACAAACTGAACGCCCTTAACCACGCGGCCCTTGTCGACATCTAAACAGGGAATAATTCGCTTTGACAAGTCACTGAAGGGTTTCATTCGCGATTCAACCATCGTTATTGATCTCCAAACAAATGCCCTAACTTTCCCGCCTTAGTAGACAAGTAGGCGGCGTTGTGGGGATTGCTGTCGGTTTTCAGCGGTACTCGCCTAACGACGTCGATACCGAGATCGATGAGTGCCTTTACCTTGCGGGGGTTATTGGTCATCAATTCAACCTGTGCCGCGCCTAGATGCTGCAACATTGGCGCACAAATAGAGTAATCGCGCATATCCGCTCCAAATCCTAAGCGCTCATTAGCCTCGACCGTATCCGCCCCCTGATCTTGCAAATGATAGGCCTTAATTTTGTTGACCAAGCCAATACCGCGACCCTCTTGTCGTAAATACAGGATTGCACCACGACCGACCTCCGAAATATGCTGCATAGCCCGTTGCAGTTGTTCACCACAATCACAGCGCAGACTCCCTAGGGCATCGCCAGTAAGGCATTCGGAGTGGATACGAATCAGCAGTGGTTGAGTGCTGTCGCAGGAGCCCATGCTAATGGCAATATGCTCCTTACCCTTAAAGGGGTCTTCAAAGCCATGAATATCAAAGGCTCCCCAGCGCGTCGGCAACCGCGATGATTGTATATAACGCAGAACCAAGTAGTTTCTCCTCAAACAGTTGTATCGTTTATTCCGTGCATTGTATCGATTGCAGTGGCTAATTTCAGGGCTGTCAACGCCGCGCAATTAGCCGGGTGCAATGCACGGGGTAGGGCTATCCCACAACATCACAACCACCCAGCGACGCGCAGCGCAGCCATTAGTAATGCGGTTATAAGGCCAGCAGCAATATCGTCGAGCATAATCCCAAGACCACCATCGACGTGTTTATCCAACCAACCGATCGGCCATGGCTTGACGATATCGAACAATCGAAACAACGCAAAGCCGACGACCAGTGCCAGCCAACTCGGAGGCACCGCCAGCATGGCGATCCAAAAGCCAACAAACTCGTCCCAGACGATACCAGCGGGGTCGTGAACACCGATTTTCTCGGCTGCGCGGCCACAGATGTAGATGCCGACCAAGGCCGCCAAATAGACCGCAATAACATAGTTAGCAAGCGACCAGCCGCTCATCCAGTACCAGATGGGGATCGCCGCCAACGTACCCATGGTGCCAGGCGCACGCGGTGAAAGACCACTCCCAAAGCCGTATGCCAGCAGGAGCACCGGCGAGCGCAAAAGTTGCTCAAAGGTAGGATTAACCGGCAAAGTGGTTATACCCCCCCGATAACTGATCGATCGACTCTACGCGGCCGCACTCAGACACGAGACTCATTCGATCAGAGCGAGTGATCGTGCCTATCTCGGTGGCGTCGATTGCGCCGGTCGCCGCCAATCGATGAAAGTCTGCGACCCGCGACTCGGGCACGGTAAAACAAAGTTGGTAGTCATCGCCGCCGGAAAGCGCCCAGTCGGTGCACTGTAACGCAAAATCTCGCCGCACGCGTTGGTCGATCGGCAACTCCGAAAGGCGTATTTGGGCGCCGACGCCGCTCGCCCTGCAAATGTGTGCAAGGTCGGCGAGCAGGCCATCGGATACGTCGATGCAAGCACTGGCAATATTGCGCAATCGAATACCCTCTTGCAAACGCAGCTTGGGGGCGTAAAAGTGTTCAAACAGACGCGCATCAGGCGACGCTAAAGCCTCGCTCGAAAGCATTTCCAGTGCCGCGGCACCATCACCGAGGGTTCCGGTAACGTAAATACGATCGCCGCTCTGGGCCCCGTCTCTACGCAACGCCTGACCCGCAGGTACCTCGCCAATCAAGGTCAGAGTTAACGCCAACGGCCCACGAGTAGTGTCGCCACCGACCAAGGCACACCCTGCGCGATCGGCAACACCACCAAGACCTGTGCTCAACTGCTCCAGCCACTCATCGGTGGCCAATTCAGCCGGCACGCTCAGCGCCAGCGTGAACCAGCGGGGGGTCGCGCCCATGGCGGCTAAGTCACTGAGGTTGACACAGAGCGCTCGCCGGCCAATATCGTAGGCCGTCGCCGCGGCCGGAAAATGTACGTCCTGTAACAGGCTATCGGTCGCCACCACCAACTGGTTATCGCCACCACCGGTTGCGCTAAGTAACGCAGCATCGTCGCCAATACCTAGCTGAACGCCGTTCTGATCGGTCAAATTCTTAAAGTGCCGCTCGATCAGCGCAAACTCGCCGCGACTGGGTAGCTCGCTTTGCGCTACGCTCTCCAATGCGCTCTCCAATGCGTTCTCCAATGCGCTATCCACCGCGCGATCGATCGGCAACCTCAGCGGCCCGACTGCGCGAGGCGATACCATCGAGCACGCCGTTAATAAATTTAAAAGCATCCTCTGGGCCGAAGGTTTTTGCCAGGTTGACACCCTCGTTAATGACCACTCTGTAGGGAACCTCGATACTGTGCAATAACTCGTAAGTAGACAATCGCAGAACCGCCCGCGAAATTGGGTCGAGTTGCTCTTTTTCACGATCCAAATGCGGTTGAATGGCGTCTTCAATCTCCGATAAATGCTGCGCAACGCCAAACAACACACCGCGGAAGAGTTCGTCATCCACTTTGGTCATATCGTTCACAGCGCGGAACTGTGCGTCTACAGTGGCTATATCGGCACCACCTAGATCCCAGGAATAAAGTGCCTGCACTAACATTCGCCTAGCTTTCTGCCGCTCGCGTAACTTGGCCACCTAGGCGTTATCCGCAATATTTTTCAAGGTATGTAACATCTCTAACACCGTCAGTATGGCCTCTTCGCCCTTGTTTTCAGAATTTTCGCTGGAGCGCTGCACTGCCTGCTCCAAGTTGTCAGTAGTCAACAAGCCAAAAGCTACTGGCAGTGCTGCTTGCAATCCTACCTGACCGAGCCCACGCGTCGTCTCGGCACAAACATACTCGAAGTGCGGCGTGTCGCCCCGAATCACGCAACCGAGTGCAATAACTGCATCAAAGTGGCCACTGCGCGCCGCCTGCTGGCTCGCCAAGGGTAATTCAAATGCGCCAGGAACGCGGTAGATATGCAGCGCGTCGGGATCCATGTTCTGCCGCTTGGCAGCCCTCAAAACACCCCCTAACAGGCCCTCGGTAACTTGCCCATTCCAGCGCGCGACCACCACTGCAAACCGCAGCCCGGCGACTGAAAAACTCTGTTCTTGAGGGCGATACTCACCCATTACTCACCCCCGAACCCAGATAGTCGACGTACTCGGTAACCTCTAAATCAAAACCTGAAATCCCAGTAAATTTAAACGGCGCGCTCATTAGGCGCATCTTGTGGATCCCCAAATCCATAAGGATTTGGGAGCCGGTGCCAATCTGCAAATAAACCACTTCACCGGCCGACTGATTGCGCCGCGCAGCCGGGGTTAACAAGCGCTCAATACTCGAATCAATGTCCTCGGCGGTCTCGGGATAATACAGCAGCACCAACGCACCTATTCCCTCCTCGGCAATCCTCTCCATAGCCCGCTGGAACGACCAGACTTTATAGTCTGCGGAGGACTCGATGGCGAGAATATCGCGCGCCGATCGATTCACGTGCACCCGCACCAGCGGTGACTCGACGCTTTCAATATCGCCCATTACCAAAGCGAAGTGCTTTTCGTTGCGCGCATTGTCGAGGTAGGTTTTCAAGACAAACTCGCCATATTGGGTATTGACGGTACGCTGATTGATGCAGCGCGTCGTTTTCTCGGTCACCAATCGGTAGTGAATAAGGTCGGCGATGGTACCAATTTTTAGGGCGTGCTTTGCAGCAAATTTTTCAAGGTCGTCGCGGCGTGCCATGGTGCCGTCTTCATTCATGATCTCGACGATCACTGCGGCCGCTTCAAACCCGGCCAGGCGCGCCAAATCACAACCCGCCTCGGTGTGCCCAGCTCGGCTCAAAACGCCGCCCGCCTGCGCCTTGAGGGGAAAGATATGTCCGGGCTGAACAATATCCACTGGGCGCGCTGTGCTGCTCACCGCGGCCTGCACCGTTCGCGCTCTATCGGCGGCTGAAATGCCGGTGGTTACGCCAGTTGCTGCCTCGATAGACAAAGTAAAAGGCGTACTGTGGCTCGAGCCATTATCATTCACCATCATCGCCAAATCGAGCTGCTGGCAACGCTGTTCACTGAGCGTCAGGCAGATCAAACCACGTGCGTAGGTGGCCATAAAATTGACATCCTGAGCCCGGACCATGGGCGCGGCCATAACCAAGTCGCCCTCGTTTTCGCGGTCTTCGTCATCCATCAGGATGACCATCTTGCCCTGACGAATATCTTCGATTAATTCTTCCACTGTGTTCAGAATCATAATGCTCGCTTACTCTCGGTACCGAAACTTAGGCGGTAGGTACGCCACGGATTGTTGGGTGTGCGCCAGGCGATGGTCGTGCTAGGCTGTTTCGCGGTCGGCTGCTCGATCGCCAAGTAACAAACGCTCCAAATAGCGCGCCACCAAATCGACCTCCAAATTGACCGGCGTTCCAGCCTGATAATCGCCTATCACCGTGTGGCTCATCGTCTGCGGTATGATATTGAGCTCAAAATCTGTGCCGTCTACTCGATTGATCGTCAAACTGGTGCCATCAACGGTAATTGAACCCTTATGGGCGATGTATTTTGCCAATTCACGCGGCGCGCGAATTTTAAACCACTCGGAGCGAGCATCGCTACGACGCTCAACCACTTCGCCCATACCATCGATATGGCCGGATACAATATGGCCACCAAAGCGATCGGTAGCCTGCATAGCCTTCTCCAAATTTATTCGCGCACCGCTCTGCCAAGTGCCTATGGTAGTCAATCGTAGGGTCTCCCGCGAGACATCCGCAGCAAAACTACTTTCGCCCAATTCGACCACCGTTAAACAGGCTCCATTACAGGCAATACTGTCGCCCAGTGCAACGTCGACAAAGCCTAGGCTATCGCTGTCTATGGTTAATCTAACGTCGCCATCACAGTGTTGCAAATTGCTGATGTGGCCCATTGCACTGATAATTCCTGTGAACATGCATCAACTCCTCTCATCTGTCGTTGGGTTATGTAATGGTTGGCCTGCGACGCGACGCGCCAACCGTCGTTGTCAGTTAGCGACCGAGCCATTCAGTAGTCTTTTTCGGGCTGCAAAGTCAACCGAATATCTTCACCGATTCGACGCATATCCACCACCGAGAGCGCCAAGTGTGCGTCGATAGTTTCAATTGGCAAATCAAACATCGGGCGCGCATGGCTGCCAAATAATTTGGGCGCCCAGTAACACACCATTTCGTCGAGCAATCCCTCACCGACAAACGCGCCAGCCAAACCGGCGCCAGCTTCGACCATAACGCGATTGCAGCCGCGCTCGGCCAGATGCTGTAACAGGCTCTGTAAGTCGACCCTTTGCTCGCGTGCTGGGAGAAAGATCACCTCGGCACCAGCGCTCTCGAGAGCCGCCGCGCGTTGCCGCTGAAGCGCGCCATCGGTGGTGGCTATCAGCGTTGCGCCGTCCTGCTGCAGCAATCGCGCGCCGCTCGACATCTGACACTGACTGTCAACCACCACGCGCAATGGTTGGCGCAACGAGCTATCGACGTCATCAACAGACAAGCCCAAATCGGCGTAACTTATACGCAGGGTGAGCGATGGATCGTCCATTTGTTGCGTGCCAATGCCGGTAATAATAGCGCAGTTCTCCGCGCGCATGCGCTGCACATCACGGCGCGCGGGCGGTGCCGTTATCCATTGACTCTGCCCGCTGGCCATCGCCGTGCGCCCATCCAAGCTAGCGGCTGTTTTAATCGTAACCCAGGGCACGCCGTATTCATGGCGCTTAAAAAAACCACAGTTTAAATCCCGCGCCTGTTGCTCTAACAGACCCACATCAACCACCACGCCCGCAGCGCGCAACGCGGCTATACCGGCCCCCGCGACCTTTGGGTTGGGGTCCTCAGAGGCTGCAACAACACGCTGAACGCCCGCCTGCAACAGGGCATCGACGCAGGGTCCGGTCCTTCCCCGATGGGCGCAGGGTTCCAACGTAACATAGGCAGTGGCACCCACCGCTCTTTCACCGGCCTCCGCCAGGGCGACCACCTCCGCATGAGCAAGGCCCGCTCTCACATGCCAACCCCGCCCGACGATTTCATCACCTTGCGCAATCACACAACCGACCATAGGGTTAGGGGTCGTGGTATAGATTCCCTTGGCCGCTAAACGCAGCGCCATAGACATCATGCTTCGGTCGCAGTTGTTCGTCGCCATCAGCCAACCGGCGGCTGCACGCCGCTACCCGTCAATCGATTGAGTTCGTCCTGAAATTCACTGAGATCTTGAAAGCTTCGATAAACCGATGCAAACCGCACATAGGCGACCTCGTCGAGTTCGCGTAATTGGATCATCACCGCTTCGCCAATTTCCCTCGACGCCACCTCTCGCTCGCCGGTTACTTGAAGGAAGTGTTTGATCTGACCCACTGCGGTTTCAATTTGTTCGATAGATACCGGGCGCTTTTCGAGCGCGCGCTGGAGGCCGGCGCGCAATTTATCTTCATCGAAGGATTGCCGGGTGCCATCACTCTTTATAACCCTCGGCATCACCAATTCGGCTAATTCATAGGTCGTGAAGCGCTCGCTACAATGCACGCACTCACGGCGACGACGCACTTGACCGCCATTGGCGACCAACCGAGAATCGACCACCCGGGTATCGTCGGCGTTACAAAATGGGCAATACATAACCGTGCATCAGTCTCGTCCGTGCCTTAGCAGAATTTAAGCGCCTTAGTTTAGCACAGGATCCTCGCCGGAACATCGATCACAGGCCCTATGCAAGGCGCTCTGTGCTTTGATCCAAGCGCGAAAATCCTACATTGTCACCGCTATGT
Source organism: uncultured Cellvibrionales bacterium (assembly GCA_937920185.1). Lineage (GTDB taxonomy): Bacteria > Pseudomonadota > Gammaproteobacteria > Pseudomonadales > Porticoccaceae > TMED48. The sequence goes on from CALGJN010000025.1 coordinate 12,599, forward strand.
ATATATTCCAGTCCGGCGCCGTTAGCGACCACACGATGACGTGCGCCAATGTTTGGCGCCGCTAGCGTCCGATGCTCTTCATCGCCATCGCATAACAGAATCAGTTGGTTGCGGTGACGCAGCAGTTGCGGGGTGATGCAATGCGGCGTATGGCGCTTCATGCTAGAGCAAACGGCGGCAGCTGAGCGCCGCCGCTGAAACAATCGTAACGCCATAAATGTCGGCGGCAAAAGCGCCATCGATCCTCGAGCACTGGCGTCTAATGCAGCCCGAGGTGAGAGCCAGCGAAAAGCGACAATTTCGCTTTGATCGATGATAATTGCGGCACTCGGCAGCGGCGCCTTGGTGACAAAGAACCAGGTGGCAAAACGTTTGCTCTCGGTCTCGGGTGTGGTCCAGTGGGCAAACGGAACAAGCTCGCTGGCGGCCAGACCAACCGCGCACTCCTCTCGGGTTTCGCGAATAGCCGCTCGCTTAGCAATCGCCTTGGCCGTCCACCCGGGTTGCGAATCCTCTGGCTCTGCCACACCGCCTGGGAATACCCAGGCACCGGGCGCAAAACTAACGCTTTGGCTGCGCTGCAGGAGCAGCGCTTCAAGACCGCGACGACCATCACGTAACACCACCACCGTGGCGGCCAGGCGCGGTATCAATGCCGCGATAGTCAAATGATCCTCGACCGGCCGCGGAGCAAAAATAAATCAATAAAGCTGTGTGTAGATTCGCTCGTCTGATCCATTGGCGATCACATCGGAACTAGCCGTATACCGGATAGCGGCCACAAATATCCAGCACTTTAGACTTGACCTCGGCAATCATCTGCTCCGAGGTGCCCGACTCCAAACTTGCCAAAACATCACAAATCCAGTGCGTCAATTGCACCGCTTGCTCCTCGTTGAAGCCCCTAGTCGTGATCGCCGGGGTACCAATGCGCAGGCCCGAAGTGATAAACGGCGAGCGCGGATCGTTGGGCACAGCATTTTTGTTGACCGTGATATAGGCTCTGCCAAGCGCTTCGTCGGCATCTTTGCCGGTGTATTGCTTGCCAATAAGACTGACCAGCATCAAATGATTGTCGGTTCCATTTGAGACAATATCGATACCGCGCTCGATAAAGGTAGCCGCCATCGCCTTGGCATTGGCGACCACTTGTTGCTGATAAGTGACAAAATCGGCGCTCGCGGCCTCTTTAAAAGCCACCGCTTTAGCGGCAATTACATGGCACAGCGGCCCACCTTGAATACCTGGGAAAATCGCCGAGTTACACTTTTTCGCGATGTCTTCGTGGTTACTCAAAATAATGCCCCCGCGCGGACCGCGAAGCGTTTTATGGGTCGTCGAGGTCACGACATGAGCGTGAGCAATGGGGCTCGGATAGACGCCGGCGGCCACCAACCCGGCCACATGGGCCATATCAACTAAAAGATAAGCGCCGACGCGATCGGCGATTTGACGGAATCTAGCCCAATCCATAATACCCGAATAGGCCGAGAAACCAGCGATGATCATCTTTGGCTGATGCTCAACCGCCAAGTCTTCAACCTGCTGATAGTCGATCACGCCGGTCTCTGCGTCCAAGCCATACTGCACAGATTTGTAGAGCTTACCGGAAAAGTTGGGCTTGGCGCCGTGCGTCAGATGACCACCATCGGCAAGGCTCATACCCAAAATGGTATCGCCGCCGCTAAGAAGCGCCAAAAATACCGCGCTGTTGGCCTGTGAACCCGAGTGCGGTTGCACATTGGCGTAGGCTGCACCAAACAGATCTTTGGCGCGTTGAATCGCCAACTCTTCGGTTTGGTCGACAAACTCACAGCCGCCGTAATAGCGTTTCTGGGGGTATCCCTCGGCATATTTATTGGTCAATTGGCCACCCTGAACCGCCATAACTGCTGGGCTGGCGTAATTTTCAGAGGCGATCAACTCAATGTGCTGTTCTTGGCGTTGGTTCTCTTGGGAAATTGCTTTAAATACGTCTGGATCCTGATCTTCGAGGGATGAGTTTTTATCGAACATAGCGGCTTTTGCGTCCAAAGTAGAAAATAATAATAATCCGTGATTTTAACCTAAACAGATCGCGGTATACAGATTTTACCGCTCAAAAAATAACCGCAATGACCCGACAACTACAACAGCAAGAGCCATCAGCTCGAACTAAAAGAGCCATCAGCTCGAACTAAAAGAGCCATCAGCTCAAACTAAAAGAGCCATCAGCTCGAACTAAAAGAGCCATCAGCTCGAACTAAAAGAGCCATCA
>CALGJN010000026.1:0-6455 GCA_937920185.1 uncultured Cellvibrionales bacterium
AGCGCCGCCGCGCCGAGATGCCGGTCACGCGCGAGTGGCGTCCCTCGCAAGACGCGCTCGAGATTCTGACCAATAAGGGCGGCATCAACGCCAATTTTATCGAGGATGCGATCCCCGAGTTTATTCTCTACTGGCGCGAACGCGGCGACACCTCAAGTACCTGGGATACCAAGTTTGTCCAACACGTGCGGCGACAGTGGCATTTTTATACCGGCATGATGGATCGCGACAGCCTACCCAAGCCGATAGAACAATCTTGGCAGCCGATAGAATCGGTTTACGACGTGCTGCAAATGGCCAATATAGATCGCCCATTTGCGCACCAATTAATCCCCGAATTTGTCCTCTACTGGCAGGAAAACGGCACCGCCCAGTGCTCGTGGAGCACCAAATTCCTCCAATACGTGAAGAGCCAATGGGCTCGGCATAACAACAGTCAGCCAATGGAATCCAGTCATGGGAAAAAGTTCAGACCCGATTCAAAGGGTCGTATCAGAGATCGCAGCATCATCGAAGCGCTGTCCGACCGAAGCTGGGCATCCTGACGACAGTCCCGTCAGGGGCGAACTGATCGATGCCATTAATCAGGTGTTTGCGCTGTTTCAGGTGAATTATCACAATCAGTACTACAGCGCCTTTGGCGATAATACCCGCTCGGAGAATCTGGCCAAGAAACTCTGGTTAGGCAAGCTGGAAAATTTTACGTCGTCGGTTATTTGTCGTGCAGCAGAGCGTATTATTGCTGATAGCGAGTACTTACCCACACTGCACAAGATGCTCGAGGCGTGCCGCAAAGTGGCGATGCCACACGGGTTGCCAGAAGCGCGTCGCGCCTACCTGGAAGCGTGCAACAAAGCCAGTCCAAAAATACACCAAAGCTGGTCCCACGCGATCGTCTATTTGAGCGCCCGCGACTGTGGTTGGTACACCCTCGCCAACGCCACCGAAGCCAAGGCGCTGCCGGCGTTCACAGAGATCTATCGCGGCTACTGCGACGCCCTATTGACCGGTCAGACCTTTGCCATTGAGCGACCCGCGGCGCTGCCGGAAACCTCGGCGGTACCGAGTTCGACCGCGCAAAGAAAGCAGCACCTAAAAGACCTCCATAAGCTATTTGATTAAACACGCCAGCGTTGGCGAACGACGAGAAGATTGACCCATGGCTATAAAACCGCTGATCCACAATTCGACGTCGCGGCGAATGGCAAAAACCATCTTGAATGGTTTTCGCAGCTACTTCGCCGACCATCTCAATGCCACCCTGAGCGCTAAGGCGCGCTTTGAAAAAGCCGATTGGCAGGGCGTACAGCAAGCCAACGCCACCCGTTTGGAGCTCTACACCGATAAAATTGCTCAGACCGTCCAGTATCTGAATATGGTCACCAACAAAGATTTGGCGACGCTCGACCTGTGGCGCGAGGCGAAGATTGCCTACACCCAACTGGTGTTCAATTTCCCCAATTTTGAGATTGCCGAAACATTTTTTAACTCGGTGTTCAGCGGCATCCACGACCACGACAAGATCGCCGAGGACTTTGTCTACGTGGGCTCATCTCAAGCCATCGAAGCGCCAAAGGCCGAGTACAGCATCTTCGTCCGCTACCGCGGCAACGATTTTCGCCAGACCTTTCGCAACATCCTCGAAGAGTCCGAATTCGCCCTGCCCGGCGAGAATATCGACCTCGACCTCGACTGCATTATGGGGGTCTTTGAGCAAGAGATCGTGCCGCAGCTAAAGGGCCCTGCAGAGGCGGTAAAATTTGACATCCTCGAGTCAATTTTTTACCGCAGCAAGGCCGCCTATATGGTCGGACGAGTGGTCGATGGCGATCAGAGCTTCCCCATGGCGCTGGTCATACTGAACACCGAAGAGGGTTATTTATACGTCGATACCGCGCTGTTTGACGTCGACGAATTGAGCGTGATTTTTAGTTTTACGCGCAATCACTTTATGGTCGATGCTCCGCTTCCCTACCAGTATGCGCACTTTTTAAAGAAGTTAATGCCGAAAAAACTCGACTACGAAATCTACAACAGCCTCGGCTTTCCCAAGCATGCAAAGACCGAATTCTATCGCCAATTGGTCGGTCATCTAGAGCAATCCAACGACCAGTTCATCATCGCACCGGGCATCAAAGGTATGGTCATGACGGTATTTACGCTGCCGTCTTACAACATTGTGTTTAAGATCATCAAGGATAAATTTGCCCCGCCCAAAGAGGTGACCCACGACATCGTACGCGAGAAATACCACATGGTCTCGCGCCACGACCGTATCGGTCGCATGGCAGACACCCAAGAATTTAACAACCTAATGTTCCCGCTGGCGCGTTTTTCCGACGAGTTGCTCGCCGAGCTGACGGCGGTGGCGAATTCACAGATAGAGGTTCGCGGCGATCAACTACTGATTAAGCACCTGTATACCGAACGCTACATGACGCCGCTAAATATTTTTCTCAACGACGCCAGCGAAGACGACATGCGCAACGCCATGGACGAATACGGCAACTGCATCAAACAATTGGCCGCAGCGAACATTTTTCCCGGCGACATGCCGCTGAAAAATTTTGGCGTAACCCGCCATGGCCGAGTGGTGTTTTACGATTATGATGAAATCACCACGCTCACCGATTGCAACTTTAGGGTGATTCCAGAACCGCGCAACGAATACGATGAAATGCGCGCGGGCACCTGGTACTCGGTGGGCCCAGAGGATGTTTTCCCAGAAGAATTTCGATTATTTTTCTCGGGTAATGCAAGGGCCAGAAAACTGTTTGAAGAGATCCATAGCGACCTCTACGACGTCAACTTTTGGCAAAACCTGCAGCAAAAGATCAGTCAGGGTTATATCGTCGACGTCTTTCCCTACCGCCGTGCCAAACGCTTCGATCGCGGCAAGGGCTCTGTGCTCGAGGTATTTTCCGACTAGCGCCAACCGCCCTAGGGCGCGCCTCGAGCCTAAGGGTACTTGAGCAATACCCGACGTTCGCCCGCGCGCAGTTCGACGGCATCGATACCAATGCGATGGACGGTCCAGTTAGCGTCGACCTGATCGCCCTCTCGCCAGGCGTTGGCGCCGACAAAAATGCGGTTCGACGACGAACCCTCAGCCCGATAAATACTGCCTGAAATCACCCAGTCGGGGGCCGCCAATACCGCGCTGCGCACCTCGGGCGCCGAGCGTTGCGGCGGTACTGTCGCGACTGGCGCGGCAGCGGTTAGCGTCGCTTGCGCCGCTGCCGCGCGGGGAATCGAGGGCGCGTTTACCCTCGGCGTTTGCAGCGCTTCGAGCTGGGCGTCAACGCGGCGTTTTTCAAGATATAATCCAATCGCCAGTGCGACCGCCAATAGCAGCAGTACGATCAAGCCATAGGGCAGCATAGAGCGCCTCACCAATCGAGGTGTTGGCGTATAGGGATCCCAGGCACTGCCACTCAAATCATCGATGTCGTCGGCCTCCTCCCGCAAGCGGTCGCGCTCGGCCTTTTTTAACGCGTCTAAAATATACGACATCAGTCGTCCTTGCTGCGCAATAGCGGAACACTTGGGTCGGTCAGACTATTGATCATCATGGTGGTCTGCTGCCCCAGAACGCCATCGGCGCGCAATCGATGTCGCTGCTGAAACGCCGTTACCTTGGCGCGAATCGCATCGCCATAGCGCCCACCGCTGATGACCCATTCATAGTCTTCGTCGAGCCGCGACATGCGCGCTTGTAGCCAGTCGATAAATTGCCGATTGGCGAGGCCTTTCTGCAACACGCTGTAACCCTCGGGTGGCTTCCACAGGTAGCGATAGCCACCCGACCAAGCCTGCGTAAACGCGTCGTGCGAGAGATATTCAAGGCCGCGGCGACCCTGCAGACTGAGCATTTTTTCGGACGCCCCGCGCAACAGCAATCGCTCGCGCCCCGAGGGCCTTTGCAGATCGACAATCCCCGGTCGATTGAGCGCCAGCAAGCGCTCAAGGTCGAGATCGTCGCGCGATTCAACGCGCAGGCGAGCAGCCTTTATGGCAACCTCAAAGGATTGTTGCGACGCCCGCGAGGCCGGTGCCAACCACAGTTTGAGCAGGGCCATATCGGCGGCAAAACTCGCCTCGCCGAGCGGCGGCGCAATCAATTCACCGCCCATCGTGGCGGTCGTCGATGTCCCAGGTTGGGGGCGACTAGGGCGCTCCTCTATCGGTTGATCGGGGGACGACCTGGCCGATAGGATAACCGGCGTCACTGCGCGCGGGCTAACAAGCTCTAGATCGACCGGCGTCGTGTCTGCTACTTGGGCAGCCGGCAGCGGATCTACCGCCGCTCCCGCTAAACTGGCTTTGGGCAGACCTTGGGGGTTGACCTCTAGCGCTACCGAGGCCCGTGGCTCGCGCGATGGCGACCATCGATTGGGCGCGGCAGACAGCTCTTTGTTTATGTCTTTGTTTATATCTTCATTTAGGTCTTCATTTATTGCTTCATTTGGCTGTCTATTAATATCGCCATTGGTCGCGGCGATCCTCTCGGGCGCAGCCGTTGGGGCCGTGGTTTTTATCGCGGCGGTTTTTTGCGCGGTGATTTCGCGAGCGCTGGATGGCCCGGCGATAGTTTGCCCCGCGATAGTTTGCCCCGCGATAGTTTGCCCGCTATTCGTGCCTGTGCCGGCCAGCGGCCGCGCCTCCATTTCAAAGGCCCGCGCCTCGGTAGCAAGAGGCCGCGCCTCGGTAAGTGCAGACGGCGCCTCGGCAGCGATCAACGATTGCACCCGCTGCAGCCCGGCGTTGAAATCTGGCGCTCCAACGGCGAGACCGAGGCCGGCGACCACCCCGAGCAATAGCAATCCAATCGACAGCGCTAGACGCCGCCGAGCGCTTGACTTTGACGGCGCGCTCGGGGGCGGCAAAATTTCTCCGGCAGCGCGCTTTAGTAGACGACCCGAGACCGTCGCGCTACCGGTCGCGTAGGCAGCCAGCAACGAGTGCTGACAGACCAGATTGATCAACCTCGGAACGCCTTCGGTCAAGCGGTATAAAACCGCGATGCAATCACTGTCAAAAATCGGTCGCTGGGCACCGGCGCGATGCAGCCGATGGTTGATATAATTGGCCAGATCGTTGCGTTCCAGCGGCTGCAAATGAAAACGCGCCACCACCCGCTGATTGAGCTGACGCAGTTCACGCTGGGCCAGTGTCTCGAGTAACTCCGGCTGCCCAACCAGTAAAATATGCAGTAATTTTTCGGTATGGGTTTCAAGATTGCTCAGCAATCGAAGCGTCTCGAGCACGTCGGCAGAGAGGTTTTGGCCTTCCTCGATCACCACCAGGGTCTTTTTGCCCTCGGCATGCACCTGCAGCAAGTCGTGATAGAGCGCATCGACGCACTCTTTGGCAAACGACAGGCCGCGAATTTCCGCCAGATCGACGCCCAGCTCGTGACAGATACTCGCCAGCAGGTCGCCGACTTCGAGCTTGCTATTCAACACGTAAGCGACGCGAATATGCGCCGGCATGGCCTTGAGCAGGGTACGCGTCAGGGTGGTCTTGCCAGTGCCGACCTCGCCGGTGAGCAAGATAAACCCACCCTCGCGGTCGAGACCATACTTTAGGTGGGCAACCGCCTGGCGGTGCTGATTACTGGGGTATAAAAACCCCGGATCGGGGACGATCGAAAAAGGTTCGCGCTTTAAACCAAAATGCTTGAGGTAGAGAGCCATGCCATTGTCCGTTAATCGTCGGTGCTACTGTCCTGTTTTATATAGTCTAGCACCTCATCGCCTCCGTCGGCGCCCTCGATTGCCGCCGCACTGGCGTCCGGCTCAACGAGCTCTGCCGTGGCATTTACCTGCGGCTCGAAAGGCGCCAGCTTGGGGGCCAGATAACCGGGGTTATCACCGCGTAAATCCCGCGTAATCAGGTGGTCGAAGCGGCCCTTGGTTACTGCGCGCGCGTCGCTTTGACTGCGCAGTATGGTCGGGCGAATAAACATCATGGTGACGCGCTGCTTGGAATCTTTAGCGGTAGAGCGAAACAAGCGCCCCAACAGCGGAATGTCGCCGAGCAGCGGTACCTTGGTCGAGCTGCCCTTACCGGTGTCTTCGATCAGGCCACCGAGCACCAATAACTCGCCATCCTGAACCATCACGTTGGTCTTCATGGTGGTCTTGGTGGTGGTTTGCAAACCGGGCGTGCCACCATCTTTCACCTTAGACGATTCCTGCTCGATCTCGAGGCGCACCGCGTCCCCCTTGCTAATCTGCGGCTTGACCTTGAGGATTACCCCAACCTCTTCGCGGTTGATGGTGGTAAAGGGGTTGGAATTCGAGCTACCGCTGCTGTTGTTGGTGTAACTGCCGGTTTGAAACGGCACTTCCTCGCCCACGCTCAGGGTTGCCTCCTCGTTGTCCAGCGTCACCACCGACGGCGTCGACAAGATCTTGGTGGCGCCGTCGGTCTTGAGCGCCTGCACCAGCAAG
>CALGJN010000027.1:0-7256 GCA_937920185.1 uncultured Cellvibrionales bacterium
CTTAGCGCAGAGCAATAATGGAAAATATTTCACTCAAAGTACGCATTCTCGAAAAGGATTATCAAGTTAATTGCCAGCCATCTGAGCGCGATGCGCTACAAAATTCGGCACAGATTCTGAGCGATAAAATGGAACAAATTCGCCGTAATTCAAACGTGATTGGGATCGAGCGCATCGCTGTTATGGCCGCGCTCAACCTGACCCATGACCTGCTACGCGCGGAAGACACCGCGAAACAGGATGCCAGCGCTTCCAAAGTGCTCGAGGCAATCGATAGCAAGCTGGATTCGGTATTGTTCGATCTCGATCGCGAATAAACCTAGCCCCATAACTCGCAGAGGTGTTTTTCAAATAGCTCTGCTACAATGTCATACCTGGGGTGTTCGCCAGCCGAGAAGTCCCTGAGCCGATAATTATGACATGGCCTCTCTTTGTCAACGCTGTTGTGCAATTCCGTGCGCCGGAAAGCCTGATGCAATGCAAGAGTCGCCGACTTGAACCTTTCGGTTCAAGGCCACGTCGGCAGCGGCACTCTGGGTTTTTAAAGATTATCAGTGAGCAATCATGCCGGCCAATACAAAGCGCTGCAGACTGCGTGCCACAAGGCGCGCCCTGACGCCTGCGCAGCAACGCGAGGCCGCTGAAAACGTGGCCGAAAGATTGGCGCAACAGGCATTTTTCCAATCCGCCACTCGCGTCGCGACGTATTGGCAAAGCGATGGCGAAGTCGACCCAAAGCCGCTTCAGAAGCGGTTCTCTGATGTAAAGCAATGGTTTTTACCTCGTCTGGCAGCGGATAATTCAACCGCGATGATGTTTGCCGAGATGTGCGACGGGACGCCGCTGGTGACTAATCGCTTCGGCATTCCAGAACCCGCAAGCGCCAGTAGTCGGAGCGAATACGCCGCCAGTATGGAGCTCATTTTACTGCCGTTGGTCGGCTTTGATCGCTGCGGCAATCGACTTGGTATGGGCGGCGGTTACTACGACAGAATGCTCGCCGATGTACCGACGGTGGAATCGGGAGGTCCGCTGTTGGTGGGACTTGCCCACGCCTGTCAGGAATGTCGGCAAATGTCCCCACAAAACTGGGATATTAAACTTAATATGATTATCACTGACGGTGAGTTGATATGCGCAAGACCAAAATAATTTGCACCATTGGCCCGGCCACTGAGTCGTTTGACATGCTCGAAAAGCTTGCCAAGGCAGGCATGAACGTGGCACGTTTAAACATGTCTCACGGTGATCATGCGTCGCACGCAGCGGTGATCAAAGCGATCCAGACGCTCAACAAAAAGCTCTCTCACCCGATTGCTATTTTACTTGATACCCAGGGGCCAGAAATTCGCACCGGCGACCGCGCCGAAGATTTGCACCTCAAGGCCGGTGATCAGATTTCAATCGTCGCTCGCGGCAGTGGCGATGTTGAAGCCTCGTCTATCCAAGTCAACTACGAAGACCTAGTCAATGATATGGACATCGGTGACATTATCACCGTGGACAATGGACTGATCAATCTTCAAGTACTGAGCAAAGAACATCGAACCATGCAGTGCAAGGTGATCGACGGCGGCCTGTTGAAAAGTAAACGGCACGTTAATCTGCCCGGCATCCGCGTCAATTTGCCCGCAATCACCCAAAAAGACCGCCGCGACATTGAGTTTGCCATGTCCCAAGAGGTCGATTTTATCGCCCTCTCATTTGTCCGCAAAGCCAGCGATATCGCGGAACTGCGCGAGTTGCTAGGGCCCAAAGCGGATAAAATTAAAATAATCGCTAAACTCGAGGACCAGGAGGCGATCACCAACATGGTCGAAATTACCGCGGCCAGTGACGGTATTATGGTGGCGCGCGGCGACCTCGGCGCCGAGATTCGACTGGAGGTGCTACCGCGGATTCAACGGCGCATCATTCGCACCTGCGCCGAGATGGGTAAACGGGTCATCGTCGCGACCCATATGCTCGAGTCTATGATCGACAATCCGATCCCAACCCGCGCCGAGGTCACCGATGTTGCCAACGCGGTATACGAGGAAGCCGACGCCATCATGCTCTCGGGAGAGACTACCATTGGCCGCTACCCCACCAAGTGTGTAAATATACTCGACCGCATCGCGCGCTCCACAGAGAGCAGCCGTGGACTGCAATTTAGCGACAATTTGACGCTCGAAAACGACAAGCAACACATTGCGCGCGCCGCCGTCGATCTGGCAGAATCCATATCGGCCAAGGCCATCATCGTCCCCACGCGCCGGGGTCGCATGGCCAACTGGGTGACCAATTGCCACCCGCAAAAGCCGATCATTTGCGCCTTTACCAACGACAGCCGAACGCGGCGACAACTGGTCCTCAACCGAAATGTGTTGAGCTACAGAATAAAATTCAGCTCCGACCCCGAGAAGACCCTAGCGAGCGCCGCAGCGATTATGCTGCTGCGCGATGAATTCACCCCCGAGGATCGCGTGGTAGTCATTTCAGATGCGCTAGCGGGTGCCGGCATAGAAGCCATTCAAATACGTATGATCGGCGACCTGCTGACGCCCAACGCAACCACTGACGCCTAGTCGCCGTCACTCAGAAACAGTCGATAGGCGGGATTGTTGGTCTCGTCGACGTAGCGGTAGTTGAGAGTGTCGAGAAATCGGCCAATCGCGCCCTGTTCGTCGGCAGTCGCCTGCAGCCCGACCAAAACCCGGCCAAACGCGGAGCCGTGGTTGCGATAGTGAAACATGGAAATATTCCAGCTATCGCCGAGCAGGTTGAGGAAGTTTAATAGCGCCCCCGGTCGCTCGGGAAAATCGAATCGATAGACCTGTTCTTCGCCGACCTGCGGCGCGCGACCACCGACCATATGTCTGATATGTAGCTTGGCCATTTCATTGTCGGTCAAATCCTCGACCGAATAGCCTTGAGTGGCTAAATCGGCCAGCAAAGCATGGCGGTCATGATCGTCGCTGACCTGCACGCCGGCAAAGATCTGCGCCGCGTCACTGCGCGCGTAACGATAATTAAACTCGGAGATATTGCGCTGTTCGAGCGCCGTACAAAAGGCCTTAAAACTCCCCGGCCGTTCATCGATAACGACCGCCAATATGGCCTCGCGCTTTTCGCCGGTCTGGGTGCGTTCGGAAATATAGCGCAGGCGATCAAAATCAATATTGGCACCGCACTGCACGGCCAACAATGACTGCCCATGAATACCGGTATCGGCAACGTACTTTTTGAGTCCCGCCAAGGCCATAGCACCAGACGGCTCGCAGATCGCACGGGTCTCGTTAAAGGTGTCTTTGATAGCGGCACAAATTTCATCGGTAGTGACCGTGATCACGCTGTCTACCAAGTGCTTTAGTATTTTAAACGGGTGCTCGCCAATTCGCGCCACCGCGGTGCCATCGGCAAAAATTCCGACCTCCGGCAGGGTCACTGGATGACCGCATCGCAGCGCCGCATCCAAACACGCGGCGTCGTCCGATTCGACGGCGATAATTTTAATCTTCGGCCACATCTGCTTGAGGTACACCGCAATCCCCGCGCACAAGCCACCCCCGCCAACGGCGATAAAAATGGCGTCGAGTGGCGCGCTCAACTGACGATGAATCTCCATGCCAATAGTGCCCTGGCCGACAATCACGTCGGGATCGTCGAACGGATGAATGTATACCGAGCCTTGGGCCGCAACCAGGGCACTGGCATGTTCAGCCGCCACGTCAAAGCTGTCACCCACTAATACCACTTTGGCGCCGCGCGCGCGCACCGCATCGATCTTGATTGCCGGTGTCGTTTTTGGCATCACAATAGTAGCTTGAATACCCATTTTATCGGCCGCCATAGCCACGCCTTGAGCATGATTTCCCGCCGACGCTGCAATCACACCTCGCGCGCGCTGCTCTGGCGAGAGGTGCATTAATTTATTGTAAGCACCGCGTAATTTGAACGAAAACACCGGTTGTAAATCCTCGCGCTTGAGTAAAACGTCGTTACCCAGACGATGTGATAGCAGCGGTGCAGCGTTAATCGGAGTTTCAATCGCCAGATCGTAGATCTGCGCGGCCTGTATTTTTGCGATGTAATCATGCACTGGAGGGACATCCTTTGTGTTTCGGCGGCAATGGTAAATTGATCGCGACAACAACGCCACCCCCGAGCAGATTGATTCTCCCTTATTGTGGTGTTCGTCGTATAATTGTGCCGAGACTAACTATCCCGTTAAAGTAGAGGTTCAGGTGGATCAAAATCAATTAAAGCGCGCCGTTGCCAACGCCGCCGTCGACTATAGTTTAACGCGCATCGATCAACGTAGTGTGATTGGCATAGGCACCGGTTCGACGGCAAATTTCTTTATCGACGCGATCGCCGCCCATCGACATAAATTTTTAGGTACGGTCGCCAGCTCAAGCGGCTCAGAAGAACGGCTCAAAGCACTGGGCATACCGGTGTTGGAACTTAACAGCGTGGCGGAGATCACCGTCTATGTAGATGGCGCCGATGAAATCAACCCGCAACTGCAGTTGATCAAGGGTGGCGGTGCCGCGCTGACGCGAGAAAAAATCGTCGCTGCCGTGGCCCGCGAGTTTGTTTGCATAGCGGACCAATCAAAATGGGTTGAGCATCTAGGTGCGTTTCCCTTGCCGGTCGAAGTCATTCCCATGGCGAGAAGCTACGTGGCGCGGGAATTATTAAAACTGGGCGGCGATCCAGTATGGCGGGATGGCGTAGTCACCGACAACGGCAATGTTATCATCGACGTGCACGGTCTGTTGCCGATTGCCGCTGACGGATCCTTGGAACGCGCAATTAACCAGATTACCGGGGTCGTTACCAACGGGTTATTTGCCATCAAACCCGCCAGTCTGGTACTACTCGGCACCGACAGCGGAATTCAAACGCATCGCTGCTAAGGCGTTATCAACCGCGGGATAGAAGCTCTCGCAGGTCGATCAAGGCGGCGTTGGCGCGGCTGATGTAGGATGCCATGACCAATGAATGATTGGCGAACAGACCAAAACCCTGACCGTTGACAATCATCGGGGCATTAACCGCTTGCTGGCTCATCTCCAATTCGCGAATAATTTGCTGCAAGCCCGTGGTGGCATTCTTTTTTTCCAGAACATCGGCAAAATCGCGCTCGACGGCGCGCAAAAAATGCAGCAGCGCCCATGTGGTACCGCGCGCTTCATAAAACACGTTATCAACCTCGAACCAAGGTGTTTTAATGTTTCGTTCGCGCTGCTTTGGCGTGTTTTTAGCGGCGCTGGGCAAGCCATCTAAGCGCCGCTGTCCGACGCTGGCGGACAGCCGCTGCGACAAACTTCCCAAGCGCGTCTCAACCGTGGTCAACCAATAACGCAAATTGTCGGCACGCGCAAAAAACTCGCCATCCTGGCCCTCACCGGCGCCCAAGCGTGCAGCATAGGCCGCCAGAAACGCCTGGCCATCGGCATATTCACTCTCCGGCCAGGGTACCGCCCAACTGGTATGATCGACGTTAAAGCGGGGTTCCGCAAGCGCTAGGTCGCGGTCTTCACTGGACTGAGATTGGGAGCGACTGAAGGATTCTCGTAGGGCTTTGGAGAGATCTCGCACCTGCACCAAAACACCAAATTCCCAACTCGGTATATTGTCTAACCAAATCGTCGGTGGCAGTACATCGTTGCTTAGGTAGCCGCCCGGTTTGTGCAACAGCACATCGATGACGTCGATCAACGCAGTCACGGTGACCTCGCCGGGAGGGAGTGTTGTCACTGGTTCGTCGCTTTCGATAAAGCCGGGCTCAGCGCTCCAATAGATACCAAGACCAACTAAAAACACCAGCACCAAAGCAACGATCAAAGCGCCAATGCGGCGGGAACTCCACGCCGCACTTGTTGCCCCATCATCGCGAGGTTGCCACGGTAGACGCCATCCACTCGGTAGTTTCACTTTCGCCCCCAACCAGATGATTTTTTAACGAGCCGCCGCAGTGCGGCAGCGGTGGTGAACTCACCGCACTCGAGCGTACGCACGGTTAGCTGCGCCGAACGTTTGTCCAGCGAGACCCAATCTGGATCAAAGACCATCAGGTGCAGTCCGCCTGGCTGAAACCTCACATCGCGTCCCGGCGCCACTACCAACTGCTCGACCCGACGCATCTGCATCATCCCGTCAACCTGAGCGTGGCGATGAAATTCTACCCGCTTGGCAATGTCGAACGCCGCGCCCACCAATGTGCAGGGAACCTCGCTCCGATTTGACACCACCATGTACGCAGAAGTCACGGACTGACCGGGTGGCATCTGACGAATGGACGCGGCGGATATCTGCAGCATCGGCGGCGTGTCCGACGCGGCGATAAACGGCACCCACAGGGCGCACATAAACAGCCAACTAACCGCAAAAATACATTTTGACATCCACATTCCTCTATATAGAGTATAGCATACGGCGGTTGACCCATCGCCGATCTCGACAATAAGCGCCGCGCGGGGCGATAGCCGCTTGAGAGGAAAACGCTGCCGAGGGCCAATCCGTGCGGCAATGCCGTATACTAGAGATAGAAAAGGCAATCTGCGGGCCGCTTGAAGAGCCGCCATAGACTGCAAAGATACTGGCTAGCGGGCAGTACAATAATCGACAACTTAACTCTAAGATCAAAGCTCTGAGGAGGTATCTGCCCATCGCCAGCCCGGTAAAAAATATATGCCGCTCGATCTTAGTCTGCTGGCTGTTTAGTCTTGGATTGCTGTCGGCACAGCCGGCGGTTGGCGAGTTTAACATTCAGTCGACAGAAACCAACGACAGTCTCCTCAATCGGCGTTTTTTGAACGTCGAGGATGCCTTTCAACTGCACCTATCAAGCACCCCCGACAGCCTAATTCTGCGCTGGGAGATCGCGCCTCAATACTACCTTTACCGCGACAATTTTAAATTTATCGCGCTGGATGATGCTACCCAGCTGGGTGAGCCATCGCTTCCGCCCGGCAGCCTCAAATGGGATGATTATTTCGCCCGCGATCTAGAGGTATACTACAATCAAAGCAACATTACGCTGCCCGCTCAGAGCAACTCCGGTGCAATTGCCATCGAGATTGAATCGCAGGGTTGCGCAGATGCCGGTCTTTGCTATCCGCCGCGCAAACAGCAATTTAACATCGATCTTGTCAGCGGGTTGGTGACTGTTCGACAGACGACACAACAAAGCGACCTATCGACTACCGAGAAGGCCTTGCCATTCGCCGTCACCCTGCTTTTTGCATTGTTAGGGGGGATGCTTCTCA
>CALGJN010000028.1:0-1427 GCA_937920185.1 uncultured Cellvibrionales bacterium
GCCGGGTTCGAGCGAGGTATGACGATACTCTCGGTCGGCGATCAGGCGACTCCGAGTTGGGATGATCTGTCGAAAAGACTGTTTGGTTTTGTTGGCAGCACGGGAGAGATCCCGTTTGTCGTGCAGTTGGCCGATTCTAACCTGTCGGTGCCATTGCAAGTGCCGATTGACCGATGGTTGCGCGATGCGATGGATCCGGTGCCACTGCGTGAGCTGGGTATTAGTCCCGCATACGAATTGCAGTCTCTAAGCTTTGCCGCGATCGATGAGGGCAGTGCAGCTGAGCGCGCAGGTCTCGAGGCCGGCGATCAGGTGGTCGAGATCGATGGCATCGCCATCGATCATATCGACACCTTTATTCAGGCGGTAGCAGCGAGCCCCAACCGTGCAGTCACCCTGCTGATTAATCGTCAAGATACTCAGCTCCTAATCGATGTGGTGCCGGCTCTGGTGCAAACTGGCGAGTCCGATGTCGGGCGAATTGGCGTGACACTGGCGCCCAAGGGCAAGTTCCCCGACAGCATGGTTTTTCATGTTGATCACAGTCTTTGGAGCGCTTTGGTAAGAGGCGTTGAGCAAACGGCCGAGTACAGCGTATTCGTGGTAAAATCTTTGGGTAAATTGGTGGTCGGCGATTTGTCGCCGAAAAACCTCAGCGGTCCTATCACCATTGCCAAAGTGGCTGGAGACTCGGCGAGGGCCGGAGTGGATAATTTTATTCGCTTTGTGGCGATTCTCAGTATAATGCTCGGAGTGATGAATTTGTTGCCGATTCCGGTGTTAGACGGAGGGCATCTGGTCTACTATATGGTGGAAGTTGTAAAAGGTTCGCCGGTGTCTGATAAAGTGCAGGTCGCCGGTTATAAAGTAGGATTTACCTTGCTTGTGGGATTAATGGTGGTAGCCACTTTTAATGATCTAACAAGAGCTTTCTTATAATGCTGTCGCGAACCTTCTAATGGATTACATAAGTTAAATGATACGTTACTGGCTAGTCCTTCTGTGTGCCGTTGTTTTGCATAGTTCCCAGTCCCATGCCGAAGTCTTTGAGATCAAAGATATACGCATTGAGGGATTGCAGCGTGTTTCCGCCGGGTCCGTATTTGCCGCTCTGCCGGTGAGTGTCGGCGATTTAGTCGACGACGCTAGCTTGCGGGATGCGTCGCGGGCACTCTTTCGTACGGGATATTTTTCCGATGTGGTGATGGCGCGCGACAACGATGTTTTGGTGATTGGACTCGGCGAACGGCCGGCGGTCACCGAAATAAAACTCGAGGGCAACAAGGCTATCGAAACTGAGCAATTACTGTCTGCGCTGCGCGACAATGGCCTCGCCGAAGGGCAGATCTTTCGGCAGGTGATCCTCGAGGGTATGACCCAGGAGTTGCAGCGACAGTATGTGGCGCAGGGGCGCTATGGCGCCTTGG
>CALGJN010000029.1:0-3493 GCA_937920185.1 uncultured Cellvibrionales bacterium
ATGCAAAGCTATTGTCAGAGGTTGCTAGCGATCATGTCGGTGAAATATTTATTGGTTCATGTATGACTAATATTGGCCACTTCCGCGCATCAGGCAAAATTCTGGATCAAACAGGCTGTGTTGATTCAAGATTCTGGATCTGCCCGCCAACACGCATGGACGCCCACACGTTGACGCAAGAAGGCTACTAAAACATCTACGGTGAAATCGATGCCAACACAGATATGCCAGGTTGTTCACTGTGCATGGGTAACCAGGCACGAGTGCTAGCAGGCGCTACTGTGCTATCTATATCAACCAGTAATTTCCCTAACCGTTTAGGTGATGGTACGAATGTTTATCTGGCATCTACCGAAATGGCCTCGGTAGGCAATATTGTTGGCCGATCACCAACACCCGAAGAGTGTTTCGAATGCGCCTCGCAGATTGATTCTATGACATCAGGGGTGCAGCGCTGCATGGATTTTGACCAGATTGAATCATTCCACAATGCCGCTGAAGAAGGTAAGTTGATCGCCGCCGAGCAGATTTTAGAAGTCAGGCTTTAAACGCATCGCCGGAGCGTCAGTTTATCAGTGTCAGTGTCTAACAGTGCTCGACAAATACAGATCAGCAACATGCTGAAGCATAGTTTTGCTAAGCCGTAAACAGCGGCGATTACGCTTGGCCCGGCTATATGCTCTGTTCGGTTGAGCTCTGCGACACCCAGACATGTCAGAGGAGCCTGACTTCGTTACTTAAAATAGGCGTTAGTACTATCGCTGTGATCGGTCGCATCCATCACGCCCTTCAACTCCGGTATTTTTTCCATCAAGGTCTTCTCAACACCCTCTTTCAAGGTCAAATCCACCGCGGCACATCCCTGGCAGCCGCCGCCAAACTGCAATACCGCATGGCCATCGACAATCTTTTCCAGCGATACCTCACCGCCGTGCGCGGCGAGGCTCGGATTAATTTCGTTGTAGAGTAAATAATTGACTCGGTCTTCAACCGGACTGTCATCACTAACATTCGGCAAGCGCGAATTTGGCGCTCTAATTGTCAACTGCCCGCCAAATTTATCTTCCGCATAATCGACCTTGGCCTCATCCAGAAACGGGATACTGCGCTGCTCAAAATAGGCATTAAATGCAGAGTATTCGACCACCAGGTCCTCTTCGTTGTGCTCGCCCGGACGGCTATATGCAATGCAGGTCTCAGCTTTTGGCGTACCTGGATCGCTGACAAACATACGAATTCCAATCCCTTCACAGTCCTGTTTTTCCAGCAGACCGGCCAAATAGCCCTGTGCCGATTCGGTGATGGTGACATTGTGCATAATTGGGTGCCTATTTGGATTGATCTAGAATCGTAACAATGGGTACTCCGAGGAACAATTTCAACCTCTCTATAAGCATTAAAGTTTATCACACCCTGGGTATTTTATCGCAAACCACTGAAGCCAACAGACTCCCCATGCATATATCTAAATATTTTGATACAATGAAAACTTGTTCACTGGGATACTCCGCATGACCACCCCTACAGATGTACTGAAAAACCTCCAAGCATCCGCGCATCAGCGCCTAAACGCCGCCGCACTGCGTAAAATTCTTGTCCTTGACGGCGCCATGGGCACCATGATTCAAGGCTATACCCTCGGTGAGGCCGATTTTCGCGGCCAGAGATTTAGCGACTGGCAGTGCGATCTAAGCGGTAACAATGACCTATTAAGCCTGACCCAGCCCGATATCATTCGCGCCATCCACCGCGCCTATCTGGATGCGGGATCGGATATTATCGAAACCAACACCTTTAACGCCACAACCATCTCGCAAGCAGACTATGCACTGCAAGCCTACTCAGCAGAGATTAACTTGCGCTCGGCACAACTCGCGCGGAGCGCCTGCGATGCTGTCAGCACCGCAGAACATCCGCGTTTTGTAGCGGGTGTATTGGGCCCTACCAGTCGCACCGCATCGCTGTCCCCGGATGTCAATGATCCGGGCGCACGCAATGTCACCTTTGACGAGCTGGTCAGCGCCTATGACGAATCGTGCACCGGCCTTATAGCCGGTGGCTGCGATCTTATAATGGTCGAAACCATTTTTGATACGCTGAATGCCAAAGCGGCGTTGTTTGCGATACAAAATGTTTATAATCGGCTCGGCATCGAGTTGCCGATTATGATCTCTGGCACCATTACCGACGCCAGCGGTCGAACGCTTTCCGGTCAAACCCCCGAGGCCTTCTGGAACTCCGTAAGACACAGTGCGCCCATCGCCGTGGGGTTAAACTGCGCGCTGGGGCCCAGTGAACTGCGCCCCCATCTGTTAGAGCTATCCAACTGCAGCGACTGTTGGGTTAGCGCCCACCCCAATGCCGGATTGCCGAATGAATTTGGCGGCTACGACCTAAACCCTGATGACATGGCTGGCACGATTACCGAATTTGCCGCATCCGGCTTACTCAATATTGTCGGCGGGTGCTGCGGCACCACACCCGAGCATATTTCAAAAATCGCCCAGGCGGTCGCCAATTTAGCGCCAAGAAAACCGCCAACGCTGCCACCTGCCTGCAGGCTATCTGGTTTAGAGCCCTTTAATATCGATTCTAAGTCGCTGTTCGTCAACATTGGAGAACGTTGCAACGTCACTGGTTCAGCCGCTTTTAAACGGCTTATATTGGAAGAGAACTACGCTGCAGCGGTCGAGGTGGCGCGCAACCAAGTTCTCAATGGCGCGCAAATCATCGATATTAATATGGATGAGGGCATGCTCGAGTCGCTGCCCGCGATGGTCACTTTTGTCAATTTACTGGCCTCCGAACCGGACATTTCTAGGGTGCCGCTGATGCTCGACTCGTCAAAATGGTCGGTCATCGAGGCCGGGTTGAAGTGCGTGCAAGGTAAGCCGGTGGTCAACTCAATCAGTCTTAAAGAGGGTGAAGAAGAGTTTTTAGAGCGCGCTCGACTATGCAAGCAATACGGTGCTGCTGTGGTGGTGATGGCCTTTGATGAGCTTGGACAGGCAGATAATTTACAGCGCCGTCAGCAAATCTGTCAGCGCAGCTATGATCTATTGGTCGCTAAAGTTGGCTTTCCAGCAGAAGATATTATTTTCGATCCCAACGTGTTTGCCGTCGCTACCGGAATCGATGAGCACAACCGCTACGGTCTCGACTTTATCGAGGCCAGCGGCTGGATCAAGCGGCATCTGCCGGATGCCTTGGTCTCCGGTGGTATCTCAAACGTGTCTTTTTCGTTTCGCGGTAACAATCCGGTTCGCGAGGCGATACATTCGGTATTTCTCTACCATGCAATTCGTCAGGGCCTCAGCATGGGCATTGTCAACGCGGGACAACTGGCGGTGTACGACGATTTGTCAACCGAACTACGCGACGTGGTCGAGGACGTGGTTCTTTATCGCAACGATCAAGCGACCGAGACACTGGTGACTGTCGCAGAAAAATTTCGCAACGACGGCACCACCCAGACCGTGCGTCAAGACCTTAA
>CALGJN010000030.1:0-4013 GCA_937920185.1 uncultured Cellvibrionales bacterium
CGGAATCCGCGCAATCTTCGAAATGACCAATTCAATATCGCCCACGCCTACCGTTTTCTTGCGCTTGCTGGCTACCTGCAAACGCTGGAAGGCTCCGGCCTCGTCGATTACATCGATCGCTTTATCGGGTAGGAAGCGGTCGTTGATATGCCGGCTGGATAGCTCGGCTGCGGTTTTTAGCGCCGAGTCGGTAAAACGCAAATCATGGTGCTCTTCGAATCGCGATTTAAGGCCCTTTAATATCCTATAGGTCTCGTCGATGGTGGGTTCGGGGACATCGATTTTTTGGAACCGGCGCGACAGCGCTTGGTCTTTCTCAAACACGCCACGGTACTCTTGGTAGGTGGTCGATCCGATGCACCGAAGTTTACCCGACGAGAGCAGTGGCTTGAGTAAATTTGAGGCATCCATCATGCCGCCCGATGCAGCACCCGCGCCAATAATGGTGTGGATTTCATCGATAAACAGAATGCACTTATCACGCTCCATCAACTCGCCAATAATGCCTTTTAAGCGCTTTTCAAAATCACCTCGATATTTGGTTCCGGCCAATAAAGCCCCCATATCCAGCGAATATACGGTGCTACCGAACATCGGCTCGGCGATTTGCTCATCGACGATTAACTGCGCCAACCCTTCAGCAATGGCGGTTTTTCCAACCCCAGCCTCGCCGACCAATAATGGATTATTTTTCCGCCGCCGGATCAATATTTGACTGACTCGCTCGACCTCGTCGTCGCGGCCGACTAAGGGGTCTATAAGTCCCTTGGCCGCCTGCTCGTTGAGGTTGGTGGCAAATTGTGAGAGAAAACTCTGTTCCTCCGAACTACCCTCTTCCTTGTTAGTGGCACTGTCGCTCTCGGAATGCTCGGGATCGCTGGATTCGTGTTGATCGGCGTATTTGGAGATTCCGTGAGAGATAAAGTTGACCACATCGATCCGGGCGACGTTCTGCAGGCGCAAAAAATACACCGCCTGACTCTCCTGTTCACTGAAGATCGCGACTACCACATTGGCCCCGACGACCTCGCTATGATTGGCCGAGTTGACCTGGAAGACCGCGCGCTGCAACACTCTTTGAAAACCGTGTGTCGGCTTGGTCTCGTGATCGCTCTCCCCGTCCGGGATCGTCGGCATGGTCGACTCTATAAACTCCACTAGGTCCTGACGCAACACCGGCAAGTCAGCACCGCACGCCTTAAGTACCGTGGACGCCGAGGCGTCATCAAGCAATGCCAGTAGCAGGTGCTCAACGGTCATAAATTCATGGCGCTTGTCGCGAGCAGTTTTAAAGGCCAGGTTGAGGGTAACTTCTAATTCTCTACTAAGCATGGTTATGACTCTTCATCGTCGTTACAGGGCTCCGCCTCGCACAACAGCGGATGTTGGTGCTGCATCGAGTAGTTGTTGACCTGTGAGGCTTTGGTCTCGGCAATATCCTGAGTATACACGCCACACACGCCCTTACCCTCGGTATGGATCATCAGCATAATACGCGTGGCGGTCTCACGGTCTTTCCTAAAGAATTTTTCGATCAACTCAACCACAAACTCCATCGGAGTATAGTCGTCATTGAGCAGCACCACCTGATACATTTTAGGCTTTTTAAGCGCCGGAGGCGCTTCCTCCTCGAGCGTAACGCCGTCGTTGAAGTGCTCTGGAATCGACGGATCGTTTGCCATAGAGAGGTTCCGATAATAGATGCTTGAAGTGGCTATATGTTACAACAGAATACGTCCACTAGGTAAGTCGCAGACCACTCTAATCAAAATAATCGCTGCAATTTTACAACTCGTAATAAATAGCAATGATCACTTGAGTGCGCCATCATGCGGTTGCTGATAATTGCTAGAACAGACGTTTTAGGTCGTCAGATCTCGGTAAAACTATTTGTAATCGCGGCATAGCCCTATCAAAGCCCTATCAAAGCCCTATCAAAGCCCGATCAAAGCCTCATCATAGCCCTATCAAAGCCCCACGATCAAAGCCCCACGATCAAAGACACGGTCACAAGCGAGCTGGACGTTTAAGACACACCATCTACCAGCCGGTAATTAAAAGCACCGGCAATTAAAATATCTCGTTATTGAAAGCGCCGGTAATTGAAAGTGCCGGTAATTGAAAGCGCCGTTAATTAAAAGCGCCGGTAATTAAAAGCGCCGGTAATTGAAAGCGCCGGCGATTAAAAGATCCCGTTATTAAAAGCACCGGTAATTGACAGCGCCGGCGATAAAAAGAGCCTGTGATTAAAGGCGCCGGTTATTAAAAGACCCAGTAATTGCCGACGTGGCAGTTACAGAGCTATCGAGTCAACAGTTAGCCAAGTAAGCAGCGCGCAATTACAGGCTAGGTGATCGACTGTACACCATTGTCGTTTCGTTTGATTAAAAGGCCGGCAATTAAGAGCCACAAGGGTGCGCTAGTGCGCCGCGCCAATCGGCCGACACCGATTACAGGTTTAACCCCGCCAACGGCAACGACAGCGATTGGCTAGCCTCACTGAGATCCAACGCTGGGGAATCAGTGCCAAAGCGTGCAGACAGTGCCATAAGTCGCTGCGATTCAGCCGGTCGTGGCCCTGCCCCATGCAAGTGTTGTAACTCAAGTAGGGTGTAAGGTCGCTGCCATAGCCATGCGCGATGGTTCGCTCCAACGACTGAATCCTGCGGCGGAGCCTCTTGCTGATAGGCATAAAAATACAAGCTAAATCCATAGCTCTCAAGCGCCTCCACCGAGAGTAGTTTTAGCCCCTGGACGGCGCACCAACGCTGAGCCGACGCAAGATCGCGCACCCTTAGAGTTAGATGGGCAAGGATCGCGCCGCTGGCAACAGGATGACTATCGCCGATGTCGCGCTCGCCGCCCATTGGATACTGCTGCAATAGCTCTATAGTGGCGCCTGCCGGGTCTGTGCAGTGGGCCATATAGCCGATATCTGCAAATTGCCGCGGCGCCGATATCGATACACCGCTCTGGCGCAAATAGTCGGCGGCGGCGTCGAGATTGGCCACGGTAATGCCTATTTTCCAGTAAAACCCATCTGCCTTATCTGCCGGTATGGACTGTTGCAAAAAATTCATATGGGCCTGTTGCGCGCCATAGCCCAAACCGTCGCGCTGGTCTGTCATGCCGAGCGTCTGGCGGTAAAACTTTGCGATCGAGGCGAGGTCGGGAACCGCCATGGTGATTTGTGAAAACATGCTCGGCTGGCAATCCTTTGGTAAAGCATCCAACCGTCAGCATATAATCCTAGTGCACGCTCTAGCAATCCAAAATTCACAATTCGCAATTCGCAATTCACAATTCGCATCATGCGACCGGCTTTGCAAAGCCCGCGATGCTGTGACGCTTTAGCGAAAAGATCGTAAAACAACACGGCAGAAAAAAGGTTGTTAAGAAAAGACGGCAAAGAAAAGGCCATTAACAAAACATAGCAAAGAAAAGGCCCCCTAAAGACGCTATGCTCTTAATGCAGACTCGACGCCTGCCAATCTAGCTATTTTGACGATTACTCGCTTGGGTAAAAGCGAGCAGTGACTGCGCCTAA
Source organism: uncultured Cellvibrionales bacterium (assembly GCA_937920185.1). Classification (GTDB taxonomy): domain Bacteria; phylum Pseudomonadota; class Gammaproteobacteria; order Pseudomonadales; family Porticoccaceae; genus TMED48. The sequence goes on from CALGJN010000030.1 coordinate 3,548, forward strand.
TACGCTAAAAAGTACGCACCTAAAACATAAAGCTGTAAACAAATAATGCGATAAAAAAGATGGCCATAAAAAAACCGGCGGTGAAGCCGGTTTTTTCGATACCAATCTAATCGCACATAAATGTTACATATGCTCGATCATGGCGTCGCCAAATTCAGAGCAAGACATCAACTTGGCATCTTCCATCAATCGCTCGAAATCATAGGTGACGCGTTTTTCCGATATCGCCCCTTCGATCCCCTGCACCACTAAATCAGCTGCGTCGTGCCAACCAAGATGCCTAAGCATCATTTCAGCCGACAAAATCAACGACCCAGGGTTGACCTTATCCTGTCCTGCGTACTTGGGCGCGGTGCCGTGAGTCGCCTCAAAGATCGCGATATCGTCGGACAAGTTGGCGCCCGGTGCGATTCCTATACCACCTACTTGGGCCGCGAGTGCATCCGAGATGTAGTCACCATTCAAA
>CALGJN010000031.1:0-8146 GCA_937920185.1 uncultured Cellvibrionales bacterium
GCCACCGTGGTCGAGCGCGATGGTCTCTTTCTGCTGGTCGAAGAGACTCGTGACGGCGTGCAGGTAATTAACCAACCCGCCGGGCACGTAGAACCGGGTGAATCGGTGCTCGATGCTGCGGTTCGTGAAACGCTCGAAGAGACCGGCTGGCGTGTTCGCCTCACCGGTTTTATTGGCTTTTCGCACCATTTTGCCGTTGCCAGCGGTATTACTTACTATCGAGTGAGTTTTGTCGCCGAGGCTGAAACTTTCGATGCGCAGGCCGAAATCGACGCTGATATCGACGCTGTGGTGTGGTTGTCGCTTCAAGAGTTAGAGCAGCGCGTCGATGGATTGCGCAGCCCCATGGTGCTCGATTGTATCCACCGTTATCGGCGCGGCGAGGTGTTTTCCATGGCGGTATTTTTAAATACCGAAGGCCTTTAATACCGAAGGCCCTTTATATGCAAGGCCCTTAATACCGAAGGCCTTTAATATCGAGGATTAAAGGGTAAAATAAAGCAGCGTAACGAGGCAAGAATGGCGGTAAAAAAAGTGATTGTCGGAATGTCCGGAGGCGTCGATTCCTCGGTAGCTGCGCTGTTGCTTCAGCAGCGAGGCTACGTCGTCGAGGGCCTGTTCATGAAGAACTGGGATGAGGACGACGGCACCGAATACTGCACCGCCAAAGAGGACTTGAGCGATGCCGAAAAAATCTGCGAGCGATTGGGTATCGTTCTACACACTGCTAATTTTGCGGTAGATTACTGGGACAACGTCTTTGAGTTCTTTTTGCGCGAATACGCTGCTGGGCGCACACCCAATCCAGATATTTTGTGCAATCGAGAAATAAAATTTAAGGTATTTTTAGACTATGCGCAGATTTTGGGCGCCGATGCGATTGCCACTGGCCACTACAGCCGTATCGACATCGGCAGCGGCGGCGGCGGCGGCGCTAGATTGCTCAAAGGCCTCGATGCCAACAAAGATCAGAGTTATTTTTTGCACGCAGTACCCGAGCAGGCGTTCGCGCGCTCGCTGTTTCCCCTTGGCGAATTGGAAAAAACCGAGGTTAGGGCAATTGCCGCTAAACATCGCTTTGAAACGTCCAGTAAAAAAGACAGCACCGGTATTTGTTTTATCGGCGAACGACGTTTTAAAGATTTTTTAGCCACCTATTTAGCCGCGCAACCGGGCCCGATACAGACCCCCGAGGGACGGGTTTTAGGCGAGCACCAAGGGCTGATGTTTTACACCCTCGGCCAGCGTCAAGGATTGGGCATCGGCGGCGTTGCGAACTCCGGTGGTGAACCCTGGTATTCGCTCGACAAAGATCTCGATAACAACATTTTAATTGTCGGGCAAGGCGCTCAACATCCGGCGCTATTTACCGACCGCTTGCGCGCCGAACAGGTCCACTGGATCAGCGGCCGACCGCAGCAACAAAGGTTCGATTGCCAGGCTAAAAATCGCTATCGACAGGCCGATCAAGCGTGTTCGGTATCGGTCGCCGACGACGGTGGTTGCACGGTCGCCTTCGCAGAGCCTCAACGCGCGGTAACACCAGGCCAGTCGGTGGTTTTTTATAACGGCGAAGAATGCTTGGGCGGCGGCATTATCAGCCGCGCCTGGCGCGATCAATAGACCTCAATTAAGCGGCGGATAATTACCCGAAAAGCCTGCGCTGCGTGGCTAATTTAATCTGCAATTGACGCCATCTTCGGATATCATTGTCGATTGCCACCCTGCCCCTAAATGGACATTTTTATGACTCTAGATCTAACGCCGCTCACCGCGATATCGCCAATTGATGGCCGCTATGCAGACAAGACTCAAGCATTGCGCGAGGTATTCAGTGAATATGGGCTGATCAAATATCGCGTCATGGTGGAAGTGCGCTGGCTTCAGTACCTGGCGCAACATCCCGAGATTGTCGAATTGTCGCCCTTTTCGACCGCCGCCAACCAACTGCTAGATGACCTTGTTAGCAATTTTTCTATCGATCAGGCGCTGCGCGTCAAGGAGATCGAGCGAACCACAAATCACGACGTCAAGGCGGTGGAATACCTGATTAAAGAGAGCGTTGCCAGCCTCCCAGAACTGGATGCCGTCAACGAATTTATCCATTTTGCCTGCACCTCTGAAGATATCAATAATCTCGCTCATGGGTTGATGCTCAAGCAGGGTCGCGATGGTATTTTAATCCCGCAGTTGCAGACTATCGCCGACCGTCTGGTGGCGCTAAGTCACGAGTATTCTGGGGTGGCTATGTTGTCGAGAACTCACGGTCAAACGGCCTCGCCAACCACCGTTGGTAAAGAGTTTGCAAACGTCGCTTACCGGCTTCAACGCCAGATACAACAAATTACCTCGGTCACCCTGCTCGGCAAGATCAATGGTGCGGTGGGCAATTACAATGCCCATATCAGCGCCTACCCCGACGTCGACTGGGCGGCCGGTGCCGCGTCGTTTATCGACAGCTTGGGGCTGGTTGCCAATCCCTACACCACGCAAATTGAGCCGCATGATTATATGGCCGAATTGTTCGATGCGATGGCCCGCGCTAACACCATTCTTATCGATTTAAGCCGCGATGTTTGGGGTTACATCAGCCTCGGTTACTTCAAACAAAAAACCGTGGCCGGTGAGGTTGGATCGTCAACTATGCCGCACAAAGTCAACCCGATTGATTTTGAAAACGCCGAGGGCAATATGGGATTGGCCAATGCCTTGCTCGGCCATCTGTCGGCAAAGTTACCGGTCTCGCGTTGGCAGCGCGATTTGACCGATTCGACGGTGCTGCGCAATATGGGCGTTAGCCTAGGTTATTCGGGGATCGCCTACGCCTCACTGCTCAAGGGTCTGGGTAAGTTGCAACTCGATGAAGCCCGTTTACTCGCGGATCTAGACGCCAGTTGGGAAGTCCTCGCCGAGCCGATTCAAACCGTTATGCGCCGCTATGGAATTGCCGAGCCCTATGAAAAACTCAAAGCGCTGACCCGCGGTCAAACCATGGATCGGACGACTATTACTCACTTTATCGATGGTCTCGATCTCCCAGAGGATGCTAAACAGTCCTTAAAAGCGCTGTCACCGGCCACCTACATTGGTAATGCCGCTGGCCGCGCCGACGATCTATAAACCGTTATTTAAACCCATTTAGGGATTCACTATGCGCGAAGCTAGCGTTCTCGGCACGCTCTCGGAAGAGCGTTTTTTAAGCGATTATTGGCAGCAGAAACCGCTCTTGATTCGTGGCGCCTGGCCAGATTTCCAAGCGCCAATAGACGCTGACGAACTGGCAGGACTGGCCCTCGAAGACGAGGTCGAATCGCGGTTAATCATCGGATCAGACTACGCCGTCGAACAGGGCCCATTTGCCGAGGAGCGATTTGCTTCTCTACCCGACCGTGAATGGACGTTATTGGTGCAAGCGGTCGATTTATGGGTTCCCGAAGTGGCCGAAATGCTGCGCAGATTTAGTTTTTTACCGCGTTGGCGGATTGACGACATCATGGTGAGTTATGCCACCGATGGCGGCGGCGTAGGCCCTCACTTTGATGACTACGATGTTTTTTTGCTGCAGGGCAGCGGGCAAAGGCGCTGGCAGATCGGCGATTACTGCGACGCCAATAGCGCCCTCTCCGAGCATAGTCAGCTAAAGATATTGGATGCCTTTGATGCGCAGCAAGATTGGCTGCTAAATCCTGGTGATATGCTTTATTTACCCCCCCGCCTCGCGCATTGCGGCGTCGCCGTGGGCGAGTGTTGTACCTATTCGATTGGTTTTCGGGCGCCTTCAGCGGCAGATATGCTGGATGATTTAGCCACTGAAATGCTTTCTCGGGGTGCCGCCCACGACTATCTGCGCGATCCACCGCTGGACCCATGTGATGACCCCGAGTTGATTCCACACAGCTACATCCAGCAGACCAGAGATCTACTGCGAAAGATTATCGATGATGATCGAGTGCTCGGCGAATGGTTTGCGCAGTACATGACCCAACCGAAATATCCCCACCTTACGGATATCACCGACGAGACCCGTCGCGCACATATCGCCCTGCCCGATTCGACCGATAGCCCCAGTGGCGAACGGGTGTCACGTTTTTCCAATGGGGCGCTGCTCAAGGCGGAGACTGAACAACAACCGTAAGCAGAGCAATGGTCGGCAAGCGCGATGTCCTGCGTGGTTAATGCCCGCGAGTGCTGGCAGTTGGTGGCGTAACGCTTTCGCGTAAGATTGTAGAGTCAGATTGTAGAATTAGATTGTAGAATTAGATTGTAGAATTAGATTGTAGAATTAGATTGTAGAGTCAGGCTTTGGCATAAATTTATATAATAAGTTTATGGTATAAGTTGCATCCATAAAATATTGATTTAAAACGAAATAATATACCTGGCATTGCCGCAAGTCAGCCTTATAAGGGTACCCTGAAGGCAGCATGGACCCACTTTCTCGCGCTGCGTCTGTCGATCCGGCAGCCGGCAATGATCGATAGCTTAGCCAGCGCGAATGTCAGCGCGCCTAACCCTGCTATAGCGGCTCAAAGACAGCAACGCCAACAACTAACCGGGCTACAAATAATCTGTACCAAGGCCCCAAGCAGCGGGTAAAAACAACTCAAAAACATCTAATAACAGGGTAGCAAAAATACCCAGTCGGTATGCTCTAATTTCAATTTAGTGGTTGGCTAGAGGTGATAATTCCATTGTTGTCGGCATAGATATAATCTCCCGGCGAGAAGGTTACGCCGCCAAAAGTAACTGCAAGATCGACTTCGCCGACGCCCTGCTTATGGGTCTTGAGGGGATGTACCCCGAGTGCCTGAACGCCGATCGCGGTACTGGCGATCTCATCGACATCACGGATGCATCCATAGATGATTAATCCGCTCCAATGATTCCGCGCGGCGCTCTCAGCAAGCATGTCTCCAAGACAGGCGCAGCGCATACTGCCGCCGGCGTCGACCACCATAACGCGCCCCTCACCGGGGGTTGCTACCAACTCTTTAACCCGCGAATTGTCCTCAAAACACTTGACCGTCACTGCGCGTCCAGAAAATTTATGGCGACCACCAAAGTTGATAAACATCGGGTCTACCACCCGAACCAACGTCGGATATTCATCGCATAGGTCAGGTGTCGACTTCATTTCGACTGCCATACTCAAGCCTGCTGCTTGGCCAATTGTCGATAACTATGCAGCAGGGGTTCGGTGTAGCCACTCGGTTGATCAACGCCAAGAAAAATCAGGTCCGCCGCCGCCCGAAATGCCAAACTGGTAGAAAAATCGGGTGCCATAGCACGATAGTCACCATCGCCAATATTTTGTTGGTCGACGACGACCGCCATTCGCTCTAGCGTCTCTTTCACTTGCGCCCGGCTAGTTATACCGTGATACAACCAGTTGCTAATGTGCTGGCTCGATATGCGCAGAGTTGCACGATCCTCCATCAAACCGACGTTGTTTATGTCGGGCACTTTGGAGCAGCCAATGCCCTGCTCTACCCAGCGCACCACATAGCCAAGGATGCCCTGCGCATTGTTATCTAGTTCACGCTGTATCTGATCGGCGCTGAGTGGCTGACTCCCCAGCAGTGGAATTTCAAGTATATCGTCGAGTTCAGCGGGCTCTCTTTGGGCGATGACGGCTTGCTGCTGATCGACATCTACCTGATGGTAGTGCATCGCATGCAACGTTGCCGCGGTAGGCGATGGAACCCATGCGGTATTAGCTCCGGCTTCGGGGTGCCCAATCTTAGCGACCATCATATCGGCCATATTATCTGGGGTTGGCCACATTCCCTTGCCGATTTGCGCCCGCCCTTTAAAGCCACAAGCGAGACCTACATCGACGTTTTGATCCTCGTACGCGGAAATCCAGGCGCGTTGTTTGAGATCACCTTTGAGCGCAAAGGGGCCGGCCTGCATACTGGTGTGGATTTCATCGCCGGTGCGGTCGAGAAAGCCGGTATTAATAAACACGACGCGCTCTCTCGCGGCACGAATACAGGCTTTTAGGTTGACCGATGTACGACGCTCCTCATCCATAATGCCGACTTTGAGGGTATGCCTAGGCAGATTAAGAAGGTCTTCAATCGCGTCAAATAGGTCGTTGGTAAAGGCGACTTCTTCAGGGCCATGCATCTTGGGTTTAACGATGTACAAACTGCCGTTAATAGAGTTGGCGCGCGTGGTTTGACCGCGCAGATCAAACAGGCCGATAAGGCTGGTCATTAGGCCATCCATAATACCCTCGGGGATCTCATTGCCGGCGCTGTCCAATATCGCAGGGTTGGTCATCAGGTGACCGACGTTGCGCACGAACATCAACGCCCGACCCTTGAGTATTAAAGGATTGCCATGGCGATCGAAGTACTCTCTATCGCCGAGCATGCTGCGCTCAAAACTCCGTTGACCGCGGTGAATGGTCTCGGTTAATGAACCGCGCAACAAACCCATCCAGTTTCGGTAGGCCAACACCTTGTCGGGCCCATCCACGGCCGCCACCGAGTCCTCGCAATCCATGATGGTTGTCAGCGCGGCTTCAAGCACAATATCTTTCACTCCCGCACGATCATCGACGCCGACATGATGATTACTATCGACTTGAATTTCAATGTGTAAATTATTGTTTTTTAACAAAATTGAAGTCGGTCTATCCTGTGATCCCAAGTAGCCCACCCACTGATCAGGAGACTTTAGACGGGTCGACTCTCCGCTGCCCAAGTGCATCACTAAATCGTTGTTAACCACCGTATAAGCGACCACCTCACGGTGGCTAGTCGACACCAACGGCACCGCGCCATCGAGAAAATTGCGACCGTAGTCTATTACCCGCTGGCCACGCACGGGATTGTAACTACCCCCCTTGTCGGCGCCATCCGTTTCGGCAATCACGTCGTTGCCATAGAGCGCATCGTACAGGCTGCCCCAGCGAGCATTGACCGCGTTCAGAGCGAAGCGCGCGTTCATTATCGGCACCACTAGCTGCGGGCCCGCTTGGGTCGTTATTTCCGGGTCGACGCCGCTCGGCGATATCTCAAAGGCCTCGCCCTCGGGGACTAAATAACCGATTTCAGTCAGAAATTGTTTGTAGTCGCTAAACGCATAACCCTCGCGATGCGCTGCGTGCCAGTCATCAATTTGCCGTTGTAGTTGATCGCGCTTGGCTAACAAGGCTGCATTTCTGGGCATAAAATCTGCCAATATTTGCGCGAAGCCCCGCCAAAGGCTATCGCTATCAATTTGTAAATCTGGACAGATATCTTCGGACACTAGCTGGCACATCTCTGGCGATACCTGCAATCCGGCACATTCAACGCGATCGGTCATGTTTTTACTCTCTCACTCAAATTAATAGGCTATTTTTTATACTAGGCGACTCTCTGTAAATAGTAAGCCGGCCAACCATCGGGGTCTATCCCGCGGGCGCAATGCCGCCTATTCACACCGGTGATACAAACCACCGTCTAGGCTTTTGTATGCTCAGCTTAGAGGAGTATCTGCTCGGATACCGACTTGATGGTCTGGCGCATCCAGCGATGCCCTGGATCGTGCTGCAGCAGAGGACTCCAGACCATCTTCAGGCGCATTCGAGGTATTTCAAAGGGCGGCGCCAAAATGGTCACTTTGCTGTTGCCGGCGATGCTACGCGTCGCCATGGTCGGGATAGTCACGATCAAATGCTGTTGCTCACCGAGCATCAGCGCCGCCTGATAGTGGCGAGTGAAGACCGCTATTTCGCGATTGACTTCGAGCTTGCTGAGCGCTTCGTCTACCCAACCCAGTCGCTGCACGTCATCTGGCGTCATACCTACACCGACGCCCATGCCGGTCTTGCTAACCCAAACATGCTTGTGGGCCAGATAGGATTGCAAATTCCAGTTTTGAACGATTGGGTTCTCGGCATTCACCACGCAGGAAAAACTGTCGTCCCAAAGATGCACCTGATGAAAAGACTGCGGTAAGCTATCAAAGCGATTGATGACTAGATCGACTTTGCCGCGCTCTACATCGTGAAAACTGACATCGCTTGGTGTCATAATGTCGAGCCGAATGTTGGGAGCTTCGGTTCGCAGTAACGCCAATAACACCGGTAGTAAGGTTACTTCGGTGTAATCGCTGGCCATGATGCGAAAGATCCGTTTGCTTTGTTCTGGCT
>CALGJN010000032.1:0-8152 GCA_937920185.1 uncultured Cellvibrionales bacterium
GCGGGTATCTCTGATTGCAGGACATCGCTCTCAAAACTGGTGTCAGTAACATGGACAAGATTGTCGCTCATAGTGTTTGGCCTCTGATTAGGGGTTGATTAAATAAATAACTCTAGGCAAGAATAATAGCATTAGCGCAGACGAGCCGACAATTGTTATCGCCAATATTCGCGTGGCGACAGCGGTTTTTAGTGCTTGTGCTGTCGTTTGGAGTACCCCCTAAGCCGCGACATTCCCTTTTGCGCTCAGGCAAAGCGTTGCAGCAGCGTGTTTAGAAATTGATAGCCCAGTGGCGAGGCGGCTATCCGTTCTGGGTCGGTCACTAACAGACCTTGAGACTGGAGTTGTCGCAATGGCTTGGCGATGCTGTCGCTGCCGAGGCCGGTCCTCGCGGCAAAGTAATCGATGGGGACACCATTTTTTAAACGCAGCGCGTTCATCATGAATTCCATGGGTCGATCGACGAGGGGAATGGCTTTATAGCGATTTTCCGCGTTCTGTTTTTGGGCTAAGTAATGTGTCGGTTGGCGGGTTTTTTGGCTGCGTATCAAGGTCTTTTCTGCGGCCATCGTGATCTTGCCATGAGCGCCGGCCCCGATCCCCAAATAATCGCCAAATTCCCAGTAATTAACGTTGTGTCGAGCGACTTGGTTGGCTTTGGCAAAGGCTGAGACCTCGTACTGTTGAAACCCTTGCTCGGCGAGTAAGTTCATGCCCGAAGCTTGGATGTCGGCGAGTCTATCGTCCGATGGCAGCGGTGGCGGTTGACTAAAAAACGCCGTATTCGGCTCGATTGTCAGTTGGTACCAGGAGATGTGTTCGACCCCTGCATCGATGGCGGTGCGCAGGTCACTGATTGCTTGGGCTGCGCTCTGTTGCTCGAGGCCGTGCATTAAATCGATATTGATGCGCGCAAAGTTAGCCATTGTTGCCGCCTCGATGGCACGTTGCGCCTGATGACCGTCGTGTACCCGCCCAAGCCGTTTGAGATGTTGATCGCCAAAACTTTGAATGCCGATAGATAGACGATTGACGCCGGCCTTGCGATAGTCATTAAAACGCGCTTGCTCGGCGCTGCCGGGATTGGCTTCGAGGGTAATTTCGATTGCATCGCAAAAGCCGATGAGGCGCTCGGCAGCCTCAATAATGCGGCTGATAGCGCGGCCTGAAAACAGGCTTGGGGTTCCGCCGCCAAAAAAGATCGAGTGTAATTTACGACCCTGTACCCAGCCCAATTGTTGCTTTAAATCTTTGATCAATGCATCGACATAGGCGGTTTCTGGGATTGCGTCGCTACTGACGTGGGAATTAAAGTCGCAATAGGGACATTTTTTGATGCACCAAGGGATATGCACATAGAGCCCCAGGGGCGGTAAAGCAAGGGTCGCCAGTGGCTTGTTTAAGGCCGTTGTCACGATGATTGAATGGCACCTAGGTGGGTGTTACCAAGGGCATCCAGCAATTGTTTCATCGCTTGGCCGCGATGGCTGATGCGATTTTTGACCGTCGCCGACAACTCGGATGCGCGGCGGTCATCGGCGTCGACAATAAACAGCGGGTCGTAGCCAAAACCCCCATCTCCCAGCGGTTGCAGCGCTATCCTACCCTCCCATTGGGCCTGACATATCAGCGGGGTGGGGTCGAGCGCATGGCGCATATAGACGATGACCGTGTGGTAGCGCGCGGTGCGCTCTGCCATGGCAACGCCCTCGAGGCGCTGCAGGAGATGATGATTGTTGTCTTTGTCGGTGGCATGGTCGCCGGCAAAGCGCGACGAATAGATGCCTGGAGCACCTTGCAGGTAATCCACTTCGAGCCCTGAATCGTCGGCTATTGCCGGTCGCTTGGCAATACTCGTCGCGTGCCGCGCCTTGATCAAGGCGTTCTCGACAAAGGTTAGGCCGGTCTCAGCCGCAGATTCGATGGCCAGTTCGGATTGCGGTATGACCGCTAGATTGAAACCTTCGAGCATTTGTTGAAACTCGCGAAGTTTTCCAGCGTTGGCACTGGCTAGAACGATATCCATGGGGTGTGAACTCTTCGGTTAGCGATCGATATACATGATTTTTTGAAATTTAAAGTCGTATGCCGGAGCCTCTGGCTTCGCTCGGATGCGTATTTTAAAGGTCAAATAATCCCGGTTATCAAAATCAAAGGGGGCTAGGTAATAGACCGTTGAGCCTTCGCGAATTTCTACGAAGCTGAGCGTTTGACTTTGCTGCATGATGTTTAAAACTTCGCCGGACACCACCGTGGGTAGGCCGGTGCCCAAATCCTTCATCGTTGCCACGTTCACTAATCCGCGATCCACACCGCGGGTGAGATTATTCGCACGGGCAATTTCAGGGGGGATAAAGGTACTTGGAAAGGCGCTATAAAAAACCTTTAGATCGCCGTATTGTTTGTAGTCGTCGCGCGCATTGGCCTGCATCGCCGCCGAGCAAAACGCCAGACCGGCAAGCAGGAACAGGAGCCTCCCCGCACCGGCGCGGAGGCCTCCGGCTAGCGACTGAGGTGATAGATTGCGGTCTCGGTAAACAAATTTGGCCAGATTTTTTGCAGACATCGATCGACGACTCCTTGGCTAATACATTGACGGTGCAGTATACGGATATTGCGCTGACAGCATAGTGCTTCGAAATCACTGTAGGTAAAAAAGTGGATGTTGGGTGTATCGTACCACTGGTAAGCGAGTTGTTCGGTCACCGGCATACGGCCGCGAAAACCCAGATCGACGCGGGTTCGCCAGTGACCAAAATTTGGAAAAGTAATAATACACTCGCGGCCGATGCGAAGCATTTCGTCGAGCACCAGATGGGGGTAGCGCATGACTTGCAGCGCTTGGGTCATTATGACGCTATCAAACGCATTGTCGGAAAAATTGTGCAGGCCAGAGTTGACGTCCTGCTCAATCACATTTAGACCCTTGGAGATACAGGTGTGGATGGATGTAGGGTCAATTTCTAGGCCATAACCGCAGATGTTGCGCGTCTCTATCAGGTGGGCTAGGAGTGAGCCGTCGCCACAGCCGAGATCCAGAACGCGAATCCCCTGGCCGATCCAATGATTGATCGCAATGTAATCGGTGGTCATGCGGTAGCGGCCTCCAATTGATCTGCAACCCGACTTAAATAGCCACTGAGCACTTCTTCGTAGCGAGGGTTGGGTAGGAGAAAGGCGTCATGACCCTGATTCGATTGGATTTCTGCATAGGAAACATTTCGACCTGCGCCGATCAGAGCGTCGGTAATTTCCCGTGAGCGCTGCGCCGGGAAGCGCCAGTCGCTGGTGAACGAAATTACCATAAAATTGCACGAAGCATGCTTAAATGCAGCTACCGGGTCGTTTTGATAGTCGCGAGATAGGTCAAAATAGTCGAGCATTTTGGTGATCAAAATGTAGGCATTGGCATCGAAATCGTCGGCAAATTTGTCACCCTGATAGTTCAGATAGCTCTCGATTTGAAATTCTATTGGGTCTTTTTCGCCCACCGAGAAATTACCAATGTTGAGCTCGCGCCCAAACTTCTCTGCCATAGCTACGTCCGATAGATAGGTGACATGCCCGATCATACGCGCGAGTGCCAGACCGCGGCGCGGCACTCGGTGATTTTCTAAGTAGCGACCGGCGAGATAATCGGGGTCGGATTTGATCGCTCGGCGGGCAATTTCGTTAAAGGCGATATTTTGCGCCGAAAGCTTCATCGCCGACGCAATGACGATACTGTTGAGTAACTTCTCGGGGTACTCCAGCGACCAGCGCATCGCCTGCATGCCGCCGAGACTGCCGCCGACAACCGCCGCCCAACAGCTAATCCCGAGGTGCTGCATCAATAGATGCTGCGATTCCATCCAGTCGCGCGCGCGCAGTGGCGGAAAGTCTGGCCCCCAGGGCTGCTGCGTTGCTGGATTGATTGTCGTCGGACCAGTACTGCCAAAACAACTGCCGATATTGTTTGGACAGACGATAAAAAATCGCTGGCTATCCATGGCTTTGCCAGGCCCTATGTAGTGTTCCCACCAGCCGGGTTTGCGATCGCCATCATGCCAGCCAGCCGCGTGGTGACTGCCGCTCAGGGCATGGCAAATTAAGATCGCGTTGCTGCGATCGGCGTTTAGGGTGCCATAGGTCTCGACCATGAGTTGATGCTCGTCAAGCACCACCCCGCACGCCAGTTTGATGGGTTCAGAGATATCCACCATGAGGCTCTCGACCGAGCCCAAAGAATTCTGATCATATGCAGACATGACTAGATTTGATCGCAGAAAATTATCATAATCAGCCAGTCTAAGAGGCCGCTGTTCACAACGCAACCACGCAGCAGGTATTTTTGGCGACGGCGAATTTAGGTTCGACACGACTCAGTTGGCAAGGGGCAGTAAATGCACTATAAAAAACTCGGCAACAGTTCACTGGATGTTTCGATCATTGGTTTGGGTACCATGACTTGGGGCGAACAGAACAGCCAGCAAGAGGCTTTTGAACAGATGGATTATGCGCTATCGCAGGGCGTAAACCTGTTCGATGCCGCTGAAATGTACCCTGTCCCGCCGCGTCCAGAGACCGCGGGTCGAACCGAGAGCTACATTGGTAATTGGCTCGCAGACCGCGATTGTCGCGCCGATATTGTGTTGGCGACCAAAGTGGTGGGTCGTTCGGACAACCTCTCCGGAGCGGGACATATCCGCGGTGGGTCGAGGCTCAACCGCGACCATATCAGACGGGCGGTAGAGGGCTCTCTAGAGCGCTTGCGCACCGACACCATCGACCTCTATCAGGTTCATTGGCCGGAGCGAGATACCAATTTTTTTGGTCAGCGCGGGTATCGGCACAATCCGGATGGAGATGGTATAGCGATTGCCGACACGCTTGAGGCACTGGGTGAATTGGTCGATGAAGGGGTAATTGCACAGATTGGTATTTCCAACGAAACCAGTTGGGGTCTGATGGAGTATTTGCGTCTGTCTGAGCAGCGTGATCTGCCGCGCGTGGTGAGCGTGCAGAATGCTTACAGTCTTTTGACTCGCCAGTACGAAGTTGGTATGGCGGAGATGGGATTGCGTGAATCGGTCGGTTTACTGGCATACTCGCCGCTGGCGTTTGGGGTGCTCAGTGGTAAGTACTTAAACGATCAATTGCCGGATAATTCGCGCCTCGCGCTGTTCAAGCGGTTCTCTCGCTACACCGGCCAGTTGTCGGTTTCTGCCACCGGTGCCTATGCTGAGGTGGCGGCACGACACAATATAACCTTAACGCAGATGGCGCTGGCGTTTGTCTGTCAGCAGCCGTTTGTCGCTAGCTGTTTGATCGGTGCTACCAGTATGGCGCAATTGGTCGAAAATATTGCCAGTCACAGCTGCGAGCTAACGCCAGAATTGATCGCCGACATCGAAGATGTGGCGGCACTGCACCCAGATCCAGCGGCTTAGCGCAGTGGCTTGCGGTCGGATTTGAGGGTTTTAAAACAGCAGTTGATCGAGTGACATTTCGAGTAATGGTAGCAGTCGATCACGCACTATAATGAGCCCAATAATGGCCACCATCGAAGAGATATCCAGAATCCCAATAGGCGGTATGATTCGTCTGAAAGGTCGCAGATAGGGCTCTACGATCTGACTGATCAACTGGATATGCGGGTGGTGTCCGGCATCCAGCCAACTGGCGATAGCGACGATTAGAATGCCCCAAAAATAGATATTCACCAGACCGCTAAGCACCTCAAAGATCGCCAAGATGAAGTAGTTGGGGAGCTCTGCGAAGATCAACTTGCCGACGCCGATTAAAACCCCAAAATACAGCCACTTGACCAAGATTGCGCCGACTAGAGCCGCGGTGTTGAGGGTCCCCAGCGTCGGAAATATGCGGTGCAGTGGCTCGACCACTGGCGCGGTTAGCTTGAACACTGCCTGCGACAGCGGGTTGAAAAAATCGGCTTGCACCCATTGCAGCAGCAATCTCACCAGCAGCAGTAGGCTGAAAAAATGCAGTATTATATTGACCACATTAATCGCCATATTGGCCAGCAAGCTCATCTTGAACCCCTTTTATAATCGGCTATCGATTCATGCGTGATCATTGGACATCTCCTCGGCGCGCTCTACGGCTGCGGACATTGCGCGTTTGACTAGTTGTTCGAGACCGCCTTGATCGAGCGTTTCGAGAGCCCGTTGAGTGGTGCCGCCGGGAGAGGTCACTTGGCGGCGTAACTCGGCTGGCTCGATCGACGCGGTCTGCGCCATTTCGGTCGCGCCACGGGCGGTTTGAAGCACTAGCTCGCGCGCGGTTGCCGCCGGCAGACCCAACTCCTCGGCAGCCCGCTGCATGATTTCAAAGAGTAAAAAGAAATACGCCGGACCACTGCCCGAGACTGCTGTCACCACATCCACCTGCTTTTCGGATTGCAGCCAGCAAACGCAGCCCACGGCGTTAAATATTTGCTCGATGCTCTGACGTTGTGGGCTACTAACATGGTTATTTGCGAACAGTCCGGTGGCGCCAGTAAGCACCATCGCCGGTGTGTTGGGCATGGCGCGAACGATTGCAGTGTCATCACTCAACCAGCCTTCTAGGGCAGACAGCGGCACGCCGGCAGCAATTGATACGACCGCGCAGCCAGGTTTCAGTGCTGCGCTCAAATCCTCCGCGATATTGGCGATTAACTGCGGTTTAACCGCTAGAACGACCACGTCTGCGTCGCGAACTGCGGCGCAATTGTCATTGATGGCGGTGATTTGATGCTGCTCTTGTAGCTTTCGCTGCGCTGCATCGCCAGGATCACTGACACGGAGCTGCTCGCGGCGATAGCCGGTTGCGAGCAATCCCCCAATCAGGCACGAGGCCATATTACCGCCGCCAATAAAGGCTATTGAATTCATAGTTACGACGACTCCTTACGCTTGTTTGTCACTCTGTGTGCCGCGTGCGCGGCCCGAAGATATCTGTGCCAATGCGGACTATGGTGGCGCCCTCATGAATAGCTGCCTCAAGATCTGCCGACATCCCCATCGAGAGGGTATCTAATTTTTGCCGATTGTCCAGTCCGCTGTTGATTTCTTGTTGCAGCGCTCGGACTCGCGCAAAGACGCTGCGCTGGGCCGTCTCACTGTCCCGTGGTGCCGGAATGGCCATCAGACCGCGCAATCGGATCTGTGGTAGATCGAGCACTCGTTTTACGGCATCGCCAACGGCGTCAGGGCCGAATCCGGCTTTGGAGGATTGGCTATCAATATTGACTTGCAGGCAGATGTTCAAGCGATCCAGCGCCGGATCCCGTTGGCTGCTGAGGCGCTGCGCGATCTTAACCCGATCAACGCTGTGCACCCAGTCAAAGCGCTCGGCGACGATACGGGTCTTGTTGGTTTGCAGTGCGCCAATGAAGTGCCAAGCGATCGGTGTGTGCTCGACCTGTTCGATTTTTGCCACGGCTTCCTGCACGTAGTTCTCGCCAAACGCGCACAGCTTTGCTGCGATAGCCTGGTTAATGGCCTGCAGATCGCGGGTTTTACTGACCGCTAGCAATTCGATATCGCGCTCGTTGCGGCCGGCGTTCCGCGCTGCTATTACAATTCGCTGGCGAAGGGCTTCTATGCGCTCTTGAATAGTTTTCATTGGCTTGTTTGATTGGCCATGGCAAGCGGGTTAATTTAACCGACTGCCGTTGTGCATGCAAAGTTTGTCGACCTGGTTGTCGATCGCAGTTGGCGTTGCACCTCTTTACGGACTCTGGCCGAGTTGCGGCTGATCCAACCAACTTTGCAGGATTAAAGCGGCGGCAATATGATCGATCTTGTCGAGGTCGCGCTTGCCGTGGTGTCGATGGGCCGCTTTTGCCTCGCGACTGGTCAGCCTCTCGTCCATCATAAGGGTGTCGATGTTAAATCGCCCATGTAATCTACGGGCGAATTTTCGTGCTCGCTGGCTGAGTTCGCTCTCCGAGTCATCCATGTTTAACGGTAGTCCAACCACGATCAAGTCGGGTCGCCACTGGTTGATAATCTCGCCTAGTGCACGCCAGTCTGGAATCCCATCTCGCGCGGTAATAATCGCCAGAGAGGTCGCTGTATTGGTGACAGTTTGACCAGTTGCTATGCCGATCTGCGCGGTGCCGAAATCAAAACCGAGTAGATTTTTTACCGATGCCGCATTAAGCATG
>CALGJN010000033.1:0-13156 GCA_937920185.1 uncultured Cellvibrionales bacterium
ATGGCATTTCCACGCCATGGTAAGTGCTTTTCGATCGACGGGTATAGCCCGACTGGAGAGCTCGGTTTGAGAGCTCGGTTTGAGAGTCTGGCTTGAGAGCCCGACTCAAGCTATTTAAGGCTAGCGCGGCACTAAGCGAGTCACCCTCTAAGCCTAAATGCCCGGATTAGAAGCGCTAGTGCGATCGCTTTTTGGGACTAATAGAGTGCTGGTTTATGCTCAAATCCTGCGCGCTATCATCTAGTGAATGCCTGTATAGCCTGCGCCACTTCGAACGATTGATGTTCCATGTGCAAATGGTGTGAGCCCGGCATGTCGAGCACCTTTAACCGAGAAATCCAAGCAAATAGTTCTGCCTGTTGGTCGTCCGCGGTGAACACGCTATCTTCGGCATGGATCAATAGTGTCGGCGCTTCGATCGCTGTAAGAAAGCTCTCGATGTGTCCACGCGTTAGTTTAATTGTCGTAGCCGCCTTTAAACGCTGATCGTTGTGCCAATAAAACCCCCTATCAGACTGCCTGACACCGCGCTTTGCAAGCACCGCTGCGGCGTCGTGTTCGAGGGCTAGAAAACCGTCGGCGCGTGCGGCAACCGCGCGCTCAAAGCTGGGGAAAAAACTTGGTGAGGACGCGCCAAAACGGCGCTGATCTCGAATGGATTTAGCCAGTTGGCGGGCCGCATTGTGGTTTTCAACTGGCACCGGAACATGCCCATCAATCATCGCCAAATGTCGAATTCTCTGTGGCGCGGTACCGGCTGTAAGCGCGGCTATGATCGCTCCTCGAGAATGTCCTAGGAGAGTAAACTGATCCCATCCCATCTGATCGGCGATCGCCAGTACGTCGGCGATATCTTGCCAGATATCATAACCGGAATCGGGTGATCTAAAATCACTCATGCCGTGGCCAGCACTATCGATCGCGAGCACGTGCACGTCGGTCATATGCGACAACAGTCGATCGAAACTAGCGGCGTTATCCAACCAACCATGCAAGGCGATCACCGGGAGCGATCCAGGACGACCCCACTCTTTAGCCGCCAATGCTAAGCCGCGAATATCGAATACTCTTTCGGCGCTGAACTCAATTGCCATGGTAGGCGCTTCGCGAGTTTACAATTAGCGCATGCGTGTAATCTTCACCCGCCACGCTGTTTGGCAAAAGCGATCGGTGAAGAGTCGGCACTGCTAGTGCCGCCGAGCCACACACTGCTCTTTGACAGAGCATTGGTATTGTTTTGATATTCATTGTCGTTAGACACCTATAAACCACAAAATTCCGCGGCGCTAGGTCATCCATTACCCGAACCGAACAACTACTTTACACTTTTAAGATCGCTACGATGCTCGCAGAGCACTCGGTAGTACCACCACTCGTTAACCCGCACTCAAAATATCTGCCTGGCGTCTAATCGCGCACAGTCGAACGCTGTAATCCCGGCAAGCATTCATCTCAAACAGCTTTACTATCGCCGCCGTCAGCGCTCGTCGACTTGTCCTCGGACGCAGTGAATGAGGGTATATCGTCAGGATTGTTAGAGTCGCTCGGCAGCGCGTGTTGGTCGACATCACCAACCTCTTCGCTAACAGCTTTGCCAGCCTCTTTAGCAAGCTCCTTATCAAGCTCTCCATCAAGCTCTTCGCTAGGCGCTTTGTCGCTAATCTCGTCATCAAGCCCAGCATCAAACCCCGCTCCAGTTTCGGCGCTCGGCCAGTCAGAAAACGGAAACGGTCTGTGCTCGGTGTTGTAAGTTGCAAACAACAATGACTGGAATCCCCACTGGCCGAGGCTCTGACCAAACTCGCGCAGTTTTTCATTGTCTCTGCCAGTCAGAAGCACCGAGACCGCCTGCAACAACACCAGAAAAAATGCCACGCTGCTAGCGATTGATAGCAACAATAGGAAGAATGCGATATACCCTATGCGTATCCAGGTCTCTAAATTTAATAATGATTTTTTAACATTATCGCTCATTTGGGGTCACCATAAAATCAACATCTGAGTTTTGCTCCGCCAGCATCATGCTTCTTAGAGCTCCCTGTATAGACTGCTTTTCGAACAATGTCGCGTAAAGCGCCGACGCCAGAGGCATATAGATACCCATCGCATCGGCCTTTTCCTTAACCAACCGAGTCGTATTGACGCCCTCGGCGATTTGCCCGACATCTGCGATTGATTGCGCAAGACTTTTACCCCCGCCAAGCGCCAAACCGACCTGATAATTACGACTCAGCGGCGAGGTACAGGTGACGTATAAATCGCCGACACCGCTGAGCCCTAAAAATGTCATGGGATCGGCACCTAGCTGAGTACCAAAGCGGCGCATTTCTGCGAGGCTGCGAGTCAAAACAACGCTCTTGGTATTTTGCCCTGCTTTTAATGCCTCGGCAATACCAGCAACAATTGCATAGATATTTTTCAGCGCGCCAGCTAGTTCAACGCCAAAGCGATCATGGTTGGCGTACACGCGAAAATAATTCGACGCCAGCATCCCTTGAATTGTTGCGCAGACCGTGGGGTCTTCACTGGCAACCACCGTCGCTGTGATTTCGTAATCGGCGATCTCTTTGGCCAAATTAGGGCCACTCATCACACCGATACGAACATCCGGCATGGCGGCCTCTAAAATCTGGCTCGGCAACATGAAATCGGCTCCGCAGATACCCTTAGAAGTGCTGATAACCAAGGTCCCCGGCTCAAGTCTCGAACTCACTTGAGCGGCGAGATCTTGTAGAGCGCCACTTGGAACTGCAAAAAAAACCGTGTCAACGCCCTGTAAGCAAGCGTTTAGATCAGCACTGACTTGCAGGCTCTGCGCCAATTTATAGCCCGGTAAATAGCGCTGGTTAACCCGCTCTTTCTGTACCTGCTGGGCGTGCTGCGCATTGCGCATCCACAACACCACCGGATAGGCATTTGAAGCCAGCATATTGGCTATGGCGGTGCCGAAACTACCGCCGCCGAGCACGGCTATCTTATGGCTCTTATGTGACAACTGGGCACGCCTCCTCACAAATCCTTAGTATAAGGTCGAAGAGGCGATAAGTCAGCCGTGAAAAGCTGAAAGCTGACGGCCGCCGCGCTCAACAGCAGTCCACCGTTAGCAGTTTAGTCGAGTTTTATGCGTATTTAAGTTGATTTAATCGAACATTAACCGATTCAACTCTTGCACAAACTGCGCCGGATTTTCCAACGGTCGGCCAGCTGAGAGCGCCGCTTGATCAAACAATAGACTCGCCAGCACCGCGGCTTTATCGTCGTCATCTTCGGTCTGCAAGCGGGCCACTAGTGGATGTTGCATATTAACTTCCAGTATCGGCTTACTCTCTGGAATGGACTGTCCGGCCGCCTGCATGATTTTGCGCATTTGTTCGCCCATATCGTTATCTCCGACTACCAAGCAGGCAGGCGAATTAGTCAGGCGTTCTGTGCTGCGAACATCCTCTACTCGAGCTTCTAACAAGCCTTTGATACGCGCAACTAAATCGTTAGTCTGCTGGTCATCAGCTTTTGGCTCTGCTGTCTCTTTTTCGCCATCGTCGAGGTGTTTTAAGTCCAGTTCGCCCCTTGCAACATCCTGAAATGACACACCATCAAACTCGGTGAGATACCCCATCATCCACTCATCGATGCGGTCAGTCATCAACAGCACTTCGACACCATGCTTGCGGAACACCTCTAGATAAGGGCTGTTGTTAATTACCGAGTAGCTATCTCCAGTAAGGTAGTAAATCTTGTCTTGGCGTTCTTTTTTCCGCTCTAAGTAAGCAGCCAAACTGACGGTATTAGCCCCCGAGTCACTAGTAGAACTAGAAAATCGCAGTAATTTAGCAATTTTCTCTCGATTGGCGTGGTCTTCACTAGGGCCCTCTTTCAGAACGCTGCCAAACTGGCTCCAAAAAGTTGCATACTTCTCTTCATCACTACTCGCCAACTTAGCCAACATATCCAACACCCGCTTGGTGATTGCCGCCCTAATACTGTCCACCACCGGCGTCTTTTGTAAAATTTCGCGGGATACGTTGAGTGGCAAATCGGCACTATCCAACACGCCTTTGACAAAGCGCAGATACATCGGCATAAACTGCTCGGCATCATCCATGATGAATGTGCGTTTGATATACAACTTGACGCCGCGCGCCGCATCTCGCTGATACAGATCCATCGGCGCCATACTGGGAATGTACAGCAAGCTAGTGTACTCGTGCTTGCCTTCGACGCGATTGTGACTCCAGCTCAATGGAGGCGTAAAATCGTTTGAGATATGCCGATAAAATTCGTTGTATTCGTCATCTCCAACGTCACTTCTTGACCGAGTCCAGAGCGCTTGAGCATCATTTATCGATTCCCACTCTGGGGTCTTAGCGTCGTCTTCTATAACCGTCTCGTCATCTTCTGAAGGTGCCACAGGCGTCTCAATCTTGAGCATTTGAACTGGAATCGCGATGTGGTCAGAGTATTTTTTAACGATGCTACGAAGACGCCAATTATTGGCAAATTCGTGCTCATCGGTTTTCAAGTGTAATTCGATGCGCGTTCCTCGCTGACTCATTTCGATCGTCTCTACCTGATAGTCAGCCTCGCCCGAGCAAGTCCAGCGAACGCCTTGGTCTGCCGGCGCGCCAGCGCGGCGCGTGTCCACTACCACTTTTTCGGCAACGATAAACGAAGAATAAAAGCCGACACCAAACTGACCGATCAACTGCGAGTCCTGCTGCTGATCGCCGGTCAGTGTACTGAGAAAGTCGGCGGTACCTGATTTTGCAATAGTCCCGAGATTGGCGATCACCTCATCCCTCGACATACCGATGCCGTTGTCGGCTATCACCAACCTCTTGTTTTCCTCATCAATCTCGATACGAATGCGTAAATCACCGTCGTCCTCATAAAGATCGGGATTTTCCAGTGCCTCAAAGCGAAGTTTATCCGTTGCGTCGGAAGCATTAGACACCAACTCGCGCAGAAATATTTCTTTGTTAGAGTAAAGCGAGTGAATCATTAAGTGGAGAAGTTGTTTGGCTTCCGTCTGAAAACCCAAGGTCTCTGCTGAAGATGGAGATGACATATACGGTAACGCTCCTAAGCATTGGTTGTTGATTGCTTAAGAAATGGGGTCGGATGAACAGAATTCAACCTCTAGCCAACTCCGTCGAGGCGATTAATTAATCAAAAAATGGCAGCGGGCGGTCGCCACAGGTAGTTCGATATCAACTTGCCACGCAGTAATCGAAATATTTACCAGTTGCTTGCCCTGTCGCAATACTTTGCAACTGGCGTAGAGCGTCTGAAAGCGACCCGGCCGCAAATAATCAAGAGAAAAATCAACTACTTTCGGCATGCTGTTCAGTTCCAACCCAAACAGCAGCTCAACGCTCGCCGAGAGTTCTAAAAAACCCGCGATCACACCGCCATGTAACGCCGGTAACGAAGGATTACCGATATTTGATCGGCGCGGCTCCAACCAATACAGCACATCGCCGTCATCCACCTTGGCCTTAGCGCCGATGAAACCACTATAGGGAATAAAATCCAGTATTAATTCCGGACGACCCTGCTCGCGAGCCGCCAGCAAACATGCCCGCAAGCGTTCATGGCTGTCGATCCCTGATTCAACAGCGCTATCACCCATATCGAAATTATCCGTCATTTGTCACTCTTTGACTCTGGATAGCAATTTTTTAAAGCCAGACTTGATCACGCCAGAAAATTGCACCCTGTCGAGATCCAATCGCATAAAAGTAGCTACACAGTGAGCGATAGGATTATTCTCATCCTGCTGCCATGCCATACCGCGACAAAAAATAACCGACGAGGTAGTTTTATAGACCGTACCGGATACGAAAATCGGCTCGTTCGGCGTTGCTGGATGCATGTAATCAAGGCGTAAATCCATGGTCGGAGCGACCGCAGGCTTGCCCATAGCGCTCATCGCGGCCGCGCCGCAACAGGTATCGAGCAAACTGACAATGATGCCGCCGTGAACAACCCCTGTCAGCGGGTTGCCGACGGTCTTACTATCGTAGGGGCAGGTCAGAGTAACCTGACCGCGGGCCACCTTGGTGATGGTGAATCCGAGTACCTTGCCGTGTCCAACGCGCTCCATAGCCATCTTTAAGACGGGGCGAAACAATGCGGCTTTTAAATTGAATTTCATCGCCCACCCCCGTTGTGTAAAAGAGCACAGTGTCTTACATACGACTACGCTATAACTGGTCTATGTTGCCTACCAACACCACAGCTAGGCATCCCTGCGCCGCTGTTGGCTATTTTTTCCGTAGGGACTATTAGCCGGCTTGGGTGGCTTTGAACGAGCCAGCGGTGCACTGTTACCACGATTCGACTTCGCGTCCCCCGACCCGCCAGTTTTACCTCTGGAGTTAACGTGTCTGTCACCTGAACCGGCGTCTCCTGGGGCATCAGAACTCTCACTTCGACGAGTGTTTTTTCGTTTTGTGCCGGGCGTTGGGCCATGCCCGTAGGCACTAGCACGCTTCTTTTTTGGATTGGAACGGCTGTTATCACGCTTGAGACTCTCGCTATTCAACAGTTTGCGAGGCTTTGCAACACTAACACGCCGCGCCAGTGTCGTTTCCGGCAACCGCTGATCGGGTTCAAAATCCTCTACTTCTTCGCGCGCCAACAAGGTCTTGGTCAAACGTTCAATATCCGACAACAGGTCGACTTCGTCAGCGCTAACCAGAGAGATCGCCTCACCTCGCATACCCGCTCGTCCTGTGCGCCCAATGCGATGCACATAATCCTCTGGAACGTTGGGCAAATCAAAATTTACCACTTGCGGCAATTGCTCGATATCGAGCCCCCGCGCGGCAATATCTGTGGCCACCAATATACGAATTTCACCCGCCTTAAATCCCGCCAGGGCACGGGTTCTCGCTCCCTGGCTTTTATTGCCATGAATCGCCGCGGCAACAATGCCCTCTGACTCCAGGTGTTTTGTCAGTTTGTTGGCGCCGTGCTTGGTTTTGGTAAACACCAACACCTGTCGCCACTCGCGCTGGTGGATCAAGTGCGTCAGCAACGCCGCCTTGCGCTTTTTGTCCACTGGGCACAACCACTGGGTCACGGTGGGAGCAGCGGCATTTCGAGGACTTACCGATATTTCAACCGGGTCGTACACCAACCCTTTGGCAAGAGCCCGAATATCGTCCGAAAATGTCGCCGAAAATAGGAGATTTTGTCGCCGTCTCGGAAGCGTTAAAATAATCCGCTTTATGTCGTGGATAAAACCCATATCGAGCATTCGATCAGCTTCATCCAACACCAACACTTCCAAGCGATCAAAACTCACCGCGTTTTGGCTGTGTAGATCCAACAACCGGCCGGGCGTCGCCACCAACACATCGACTCCGCGCCGTAATTTCATCATCTGAGGGTTGATTTTTACGCCGCCAAAAACCACCGTTGAAGTGATCTGTAAATACTGACTGTAGGCCGCTACGCTCTCGCCCACTTGCGCCGCCAATTCGCGCGTTGGAGTCAGGATCAGCGCACGCGCATGATTCGCCGGCGCGCGCCTTCCCTCAGCAAGGCGTTGCAATATTGGCAAAGTAAAGCCTGCCGTTTTACCGGTACCGGTCTGCGCCGCAGCCATTACATCACGCCCCGCGAGCACTGCCGGAATAGCCTGCGCCTGAATCGGCGTTGCCGTGTCATATCCCTGTTTCCCGACAGCCTTAATCAGCGCCGGGGATAACCCTAAAGTTTTAAAATCCATAGTTTTTTCATTCGAAGGCCGTATCGAGCGGAGGTAGTCCACGACTGGCTGGCTAGGCAAGGCCGCGAGTTTACAGACAAAAAGTCGCTATGGCGAATGCTATCGATCTATACGCTCTGAGACGCGTAGGCATCGATGACTCGCTGCGGCGCCTGCACCAACTCAACCAGCACACCCTCTGCACTGCGAGGAAACAGCTCATTGCCCTTGGGATGCACAAAACAGACGTCGAAGCCTGCGGCACCTTTGCGAATACCTCCGGGAGTAAACCGCAGACCTTGCGTTTGTAGCCACTCGTAGGCGACAGCCAGATCGTCCACCCAAAGCCCGATATGGTTGAGCGCGGGATTATCCACCCGCGGTCGCCGCTCGACGTCCAGAGGTTGCATCAAATCAACTTCAACGGCGAAGTCACCGCTACCCAATTGGCAAATATCTTCGTCGACGTTTTCACTCTCACTGACGAAGTGACCAATTTGAGAGATTCCCAATAACCCTACCCAAAATTCCTTTAGTGCGTTCTTGTCCTCACCTCCGACCGCTATTTGCTGCAGCCCTAAGATCTTAAACGGTCTTGATATTTCCAACATTTAAACTCCTGAGTCGTTGATTTATAACGTCGCTCTCGCCGCCAACAACAATGCCTTGTGCCATTGCTCTACTGTCGGTAATAGCCCATCAAAATTTCCGCAACTTCTGGACGTGAAAATTCCGGCGGTGGCAACTGACCTTTGGCCAGCATCTCTCGTACTGCGGTCCCAGAAAGTAAAATAAAATCATCTTTTTGATGATCATCGACTTCATTCATCATCACCACGCGACCTAGTTTTTTCGAATACGCAGTGTGGTCAGCGCAAAATATTTCGATTTCAAGAACACCCTTGGGAACGCTCTTGGCGAATATGTCTTGGGCTGCAAAAGCGCCATAATACTCGCCGACGCCGGCGTGGTCTCGACCGACAATTAAATGGGTAGCACCCATGTTTTGACGGAAAATTGCGTGTAAAACTGCCTCTCTGGGGCCAGCATAGAGCATGTCAAATCCGTAGCCCGAAACCATCACTGAATTTCTGGGAAAATAGACTTCCACCATTTTGCGAATACAGTCATCGCGCACGGTTGCCGGAATGTCTCCCGGTTTGAGCCGTCCCAGCAGCATGTGGACGATCACGCCATCGGCGTCGAGACGCTTCATCGCCATATGGCAAAGCTCTTCATGAGCACGGTGCATCGGATTACGAGTCTGAAAAGCCACCACTTTTTCCCATCCGCGCTCGGCAATTTCAGCACGAATTTCATACGCGGTTTGAAACGTGTCAGGGAAGTCAGATTGAAAATAGCTCAAATTTAATACTTCGATGCTGCCTGATACCAGTTGCGAACCGAGGCTCAAAAAAGTCGCGACCCCAGGGTGCTCCTGATCGTCGGTAGCAAAGATCTTTAGCGCCATAAATTCGAGTTGCTCTCGGCTCACCGACTCGACTCGATCGACATCCATGATCGCAATCACCGGGTGTCCAACAACGTTCGGGTCGCGCAACGCGACTTTGCCGGCGGCGGGTATTTCTGCCGTACTCGCACACAGATTGATAATGGGCACCGGCCAGAACAGGCCATCTGAGGTGTGCATGTTTTCAGCACAACTCAGCGCATCGTCGAGATTCATAAACCCGGTCAACGGATTAAAGTAACCGGCGCCTAACATCACCACGTTAGCAGCGGCTGCCGAGTTGAGTAGTAGCTCAGGTAGCTGCTGTGCCTCGGCGACAAGTCGCTCACATCGCTGTTGGTCGCGAACAAGCAGGGGGTTCAGCGTCGTTGATCCATGCGGATTTATCAAGGGTTACTCCATTGTTAGTTGAACCGATATCGGTGGGCGGTTAAACCGCTATAAACTTATGCTGCTCAAGGTACTGGGTAATGGCACGCACTTCGTCGTCGACACTCAGGTGATCTGAACGCAGATGAATGTCCGGATTAACGGGAATTTCATAGGGGTCATCAATACCGGTAAAATTCCTTATTTCACCACGCCGCGCGCGTCGATAGAGGCCCTTCGGATCGCGCTGTTCGGCCACGCTCAACGAGCAATCTACATAGACCTCAACAAAGCCGAATCCGGCGGCGTCGTGAAGCTCCCTAACCGCTTGTCGGTCCGCCGTGTAGGGGCTGATGAAACTCGATAACACGATAACGCTGGCGTCGATAAAGAGTTTACAAATCTCACCGATACGGCGATTATTTTCGCTTCGATCCGCCGCACTGAAACCGAGATTTTTGTTAATTCCTAGGCGAACGTTGTCGCCGTCCAACCGATAGCAGAGCTTACCCCGTGCTAATAGTGCCTTTTCCAAGGCCACGGCAATGGTGCTCTTGCCACTCCCAGACAGCCCTGTAAACCACAGCGTCACGCCCTGCTGACCGATCAACTTGCCGCGATCCTCGCGCGTCACATCGCCTGTGTGCCAAACTACGTTGGTTGATCCCTGCTCGTCCATAATCCCAGCCGTAAGATTTCGAAGTGGCGAGATGGTAGAGCGTTTTGTTGAATTTGTAAAACGCACCTCTTACATGCTGCAGTAATACACGCAGCTTACGCGAATGGCGAAGCCCACCTCCCGCGTAGCCGTTACTAACCAACGAGAATACTGCCATTGCATTATTTCAAACCCAGAGTGCTCGACAGTCGGCTATAATCGACAGGCTATTTATAATTGGTAAAAAATAATAATGACGGCGCTCTCAAACCTAAAAATCCTCGACTTTAGCACGCTATTGCCAGGGCCTTATGCGACCATGGTCATGGCCGATCTTGGTGCCCAAGTAATCCACATAGAATCGCCTAACCGTGCAGATATGGTGCGAACCACTGGCCCATTCGCCGATGGCGTAGCAACGGCCCATAGTACGCTGAATCGTAATAAGCGCGCCATGACGCTCGATCTAAAAATCCCCAGTGCGATTACCCTAGTCAAACGATTGATACTCGACTACGACATCCTAATCGAGCAATTTCGACCAGGCGTGATGGATAAGCTCGGCTTGAGTTACGCCACGTTAAAGAACATAAACCCTCGACTTATTTACTGCTCATTGACTGGCTACGGTCAAACCGGCCCCTACCGCCAGCGCGCCGGTCACGATATCAATTATCTCTCTATTGCCGGTATCAATGGCTACTCGGGAAAGCGCGACGCAACGACACCCTTGATGGGAATTCAGGTTGCCGATCTCGCAGGAGGTTCCATGCAGGCCCTAGTTGGGATTTTAGCGGCGGTCAACCAACGGCATATTACTGGCGAAGGCCAATCTGTAGACGTCAGCATGACCGATGGCGTATTCGCGCTCAACAGCCTTGCTGGTTCTGGCTATCTCGGCGCAGGAGTCGTGCCACAACCGCAATCCACTGCGCTCAATGGTGGCAGCTTCTATGACTACTACGCCACTGCAGACGGTCGCTATCTGTCAATCGGTAGCCTAGAGCCAAAATTTCTCGCTGGACTTGCAAAAATACTCGACGAACCTCGCTTAGAAACGCTTGGCATGAAGCATAGTCAGCGGCAACAAGACGCGACACGCGAGTTATTAATGTCTATTATTGGCGGCGAATCGCTGGCCCATTGGACAACTGTTTTTGCCGATGAAGATGTTTGCGTGGAACCGGTACTAAGATTTGACGAGGCCTGCGACCATGCTCAATTACAATCTCGCGGCATGCTGGTGGACGTCGATACGTTTGACGGCACAAAACAACGTCAAATCGGCAGTCCATTCAAATTGTCGGCAGCCGACATCAACTATCGTCACAGCGGCGCTCCACTGGGCTACCACAATCGAGAGATTTTAGAAGAGCTAGATTTAGACGATAATACCATTGAAACTTTAAATACGTCGGGCGCGCTGGGATAAATCTAACTCCGTAACAATCGTCAACACACAACGTACGGGACGCTGTTATCGAAACCGCGCTTTCCGACACAAATAAAAAGATAAGAGGATAAACACGCAATGAACTACAAAATATGGGAATGCTTGGTCTGTGGCTTGCTCTACGATGAATCCAAGGGCTGGCCCGAGGACGACATAGCACCGGGCACTCGTTGGGAAGACGTACCAGATGATTGGGAGTGTCCCGACTGTGGCGTTGGCAAAGAAGACTTTGAAATGGTCGAAGTTACCACCGATAGCGCAGACAGCGAAAATGCGCCCGCGGCTCAACGTCCAGTGGTTATTATTGGCACCGGCTTGGCCGGCTATAATCTAGCCCGAGAGTTTCGCAGCCACGACCCCCGCGTGCCCCTGATCATGCTAACCGCAGATGATGGTCGCTTCTATTCAAAGCCCAATCTGTCTACCGCCTATGCCAAGGGTAAGACCGCCGATGACCTTGCCACCGCATCATCGCAAGGTATGGCGGCCAATTTAAATGCTCAGGTGCTTGTAAACACCAAGGTCGATAGTATAGACACCGCGACGCAAAAGCTGATCGCCGGTGGTCAGGTGATTGACTACGAAAAACTCGTGATTGCCATGGGCGCCAGCAGTATTGCCGCACCACTGAGCGGAAGCGGCTTAGATCGAGTTTACAGTATCAATAATTTAACCGACTACGATGTCTTCCGACAGGCCATGCAAGGCAGGAAAAAAGTTCTCATAATTGGCGCGGGCCTTATTGGCAGTGAATATGCTAACGACATGATTACATCCGGCTTCGATGTCGAGGCTGTGGAACCTATGAATACTGTACTGGGTAGCCTTTTACCCGCCGAGGCATCGGCCGCAGTGCAAAGACGCTTGGAACACGCCGGTGTCCGCTACCATTTCAATACAGTGGTTGAACGGGTCGACTCCGCCGGCGATGGTATCGTAGCGACTCTCGCCAATGGTGACGAAGTCGCTGCAGATTTAGTGCTCAGCGCGATTGGGGTACGCCCCGATCTAGACCTCGCAAAGCGCGCCGGATTGGAGACAAACCGTGGCATTTTGACCAACAGATCGCTGCAGACCAGCGCGCCAAACGTCTATGCACTGGGCGATTGTGCCGAAGTTGATGGCCATTTACTCTACTACATAGCACCGCTCAATGCCGCCGCCAAAGTGCTAGCGCAAGTCTTATGTGGTCAGACCGCCGAGGTGAATTATGGCGTAATGCCAGTGCTAGTGAAAACCACGCTGTGTCCGGTAGTGGTCAGTCCCCCGGGGATAGAAGCGGCTGGAGAATGGCAGATAGAAGGCGCTGGCGACGATATCAGCGCCCGTTATATTAGCCCTGAAGGCGAACAGCTCGGCTTCGCACTGACGGGCGAAGCAACCAAGGAAAGAACCGCCCTCGGGGCGAAAAATCGTCCCCTGATGACATAGTACTGCGCGATAATGGCCGCTGTGGTCGCTCTGTGCGGCGGCCAGCATTTAGCCTCGCAA
>CALGJN010000034.1:0-13133 GCA_937920185.1 uncultured Cellvibrionales bacterium
AAAAAAAAGTTTAACCGCGCGAAAAAAAAAGTTTAACCGCGCGAAAAAAAAAGTTAATCTCAACGCCCACCCAATCGCCCTATTTAAGGACGTTGCTGACTAATCTCTAGCACCAATTTAGCCGCTTTAGAAGGGCCTTCAAGGAGTCCTGAACGCACCTCCCAATCACCCGCCTGCGGGGTTGCTGATCCACTCGTCGATAGGCGCGCAATCACCTCGACGCGCTGGAAACTCGATAGTAGCCGCGACGCCACCAGCGAATCGCGATCAGCAAGGCGTATTGTAATAGGTAGCTCGCTGGCGGTTAATTTACGCGCCGCAATTGGCATCGGCGGGCCCTTTGGATCGATGACCGCAACAAACACTGCCTGCTCGGGTGTGGAGGGTATCTGTGGATCGATACTCAGCGCAATTTCTAGTCCCGACCACCGAGCACCATGGTCGCTCAGAGTAGAGTTTCCGTCATCGCTACCCAGCGCATTGGACGCACCCCCGGTGGCACTGCCGCGCTCGGTTAAAGACGCGGCACCATCGACTTCGAGCGGGAGTCCCTGCCGCGCACGGTCGATCCCGGCTTGCAACGACTGGAATTCGACGACGCTGGGATCGAGACCGCGCTGCGCGCGCTGCCAATAGCCGATAGCGGCGTTTAATTGGCGCAACGAGAACGCTTCGATACCCTTTAAACCGAGCACCAATCGATTGCTTGAATCCACCAAAAACGCCCGATTCAAGGCGCGGCTAACGCGCTCAGTGAACTGGTTGTTGTCGGCGAAAAATAACGCTTGGGCATACTGCGCTAGCAGGTGACCGTTTTCGGGATTCAGTTCCGAGGCCCGCTGGTAGTATTCGGCCGCCGCTGCAACGTCGGCCCGGCTGGTGGCGAACTGTCCCAGCAGCATCCAGTAGTAAATATTTTCGGGCCGCTCACTGGCACGCTGCTCAAGACGCACCAGCATGTCTGCGCTGCTGCTGCGGTCGAGCGACCCATCGGCAGCGTATTCCGCAAGTAGCCGATAAATCGCCTCGTCCTCGGCTGCACCGATCTTTGCATACAGCCATGGCGTAGCAATCGCAACCGCAATCAACAACAGTGGCAATACCCAGTAACCGTCATCAAAAACTCCTGCGCGTTTTACTGGGGTTGTGTTTTGCAACAATAATTGTTGCGCTTCCGTCATCAGATGACGATGTTGCTCGCGGCTTATTTCTGCCGCCGCCAATTGCTCATCAAAGAGACTGCATTGCTCGTTATAGAGCCGTACGTTTTGGCTTTCCCTGAGATCTAAATCGACGGGCAATTCGACGCTTCGGTGCGACGCGATCCAAGGGTAGGCGATAAAGGGCACTGTGGCCAATACCAGTAAAAAAACTTCGTAGGTGCTCAACGGCGATCATTCCGAGTATTCAGTAATTGCGCCAACCGCTGCTGGTCACTGTCGCTAATGACGATCTGTGGCTCGTTGCCAGGATCATCACTTATTCGCCGCTGTCGGCGCAGCAATAAAACCATCGCCGTGGCTGCCGAGAGCATGAAAAAAATCGGCGCAGCCCACAAAAAGAGGGTTCGTCGATCGACCAGAGGTCGGTAGAGTATAAAGTCTGAGTAGCGCTCGGCAAGGTAGCTTTTAATTTCCGCATTACTGTTTTGTTGCTCGAGTAGCGATTGAATTTGCAATCTCAAATCGACGGAAATAGCTGAGTTGGAATCGGCAAGATTTTGATTTTGGCACTTGGGACAGCGAAGCTCTTCGATCAATTGCTGGTATCTTGGACGCAGCGATTCATCAGAAAATTCGACCAGCTCGGTTTGTCCAAACGCCAGCCCTGACCACAGCACAACCATCGCTGAGACAAGCATCCCAGCGCGCACCAAGGACTCCAGCGAGGATCTTCGCCGACGCTTAATCGACATCGCCAGATACCAGTAATTGGTAGCGTTCAGCGAACTCACGCTGCCAGCTACGTTGATCGAGTACGCCAACCCGCCGATACTGAACAATACCCTCGGCATCCAGCAGATAGGTCTCGGGCGCACCATACACGCCAAGATCGAGGCCGAGGGAACCCTGGGCATCAAAAATACTAAACGCATAGGGATCGCCCAACTGCTCTAACCAGCGCGTCGCTTCTTGGCGATTATCTTTGTAGTTAAGACCTATGATTTTCACCCCCTTCAAGGCCAGTTCATTGAGCATGGCGTGCTCGATTCTGCAGGCGTAGCACCATGTTGCCCAGACATTAACCAGCGCCACTTGACCGCGCATATCGCCCGTATTCAGTAACTTTTCCGGATGCTCCAGACTGGGCAAACTAAATGCCGGAAACGGCTCGCCGATGCGTGCCGAGGGCAGTTCATTGGGATCACGATCGAGCGCCAACCATAAAAATGGGGCGACCACCACAAACACAATCAATGGCACAAACAAAGCCAGTCTTGGGCTCATTTAGAGACCTCCAGTGCCGCTTCAATTAGGCGGTTACGTTTCATGGAGGGAATCTTTTTCCGCCGTCGGTAGCGCTTATCGGCAACCGCTATCAAACCACCAACCCCCATCATCAAGCCACCCAGCCAAATACAACGCACAAATGGCTTAACCTGAACCCGTATCGCCCAACTGTTGCCACTCAACGGTTCGCCGAGAGCGACGAACAGATCACGCGTCAATCCAGCATCGATGGCCGCTTCAGTCATGACTTGACCGCCCGACTGATAGTGGCGTTTTTCAGGTGTAAGCGTCGCTATCGGCCGGCCGCCTTGGGACACAGCAATCAATCCACGCGTGGCGCGATAATTACTCTCTTGGGTCTCATTCAAGCCCCTAAATTCAAAGGTATACCCTGCAACTTCGACAACGTCACCCAGTTCCATGCGCATATCTCGCTGGCTGTCATAGGCGCTACTCAAACCCACGCCCAGAGCGCACAGCGCTAGCCCGCAGTGAGCGCACAGCATACCCCAATAACCGGCCGGTAGCCGGGTCAATGGCACCGATTGAGCTTTCAAGCGCACATCCTGCAAGCTCATGACCACTACCCAAAATACAGCCGCCAGCGTCAGCGCCGCGATAATCGAATACTCGGCTGCCGAAAACCAGATTCCCAGAGGGATCGGCAACAGCGCACCCAACAACAAACTCAGTAGCATCGGTATACGCGCTCGAATCGCGACGACATCGACTGCGGTGTGCCGCCAGCGGGAACTTGCCGCGATACCTAAACAGGCCATCAGTAGCAAGGAGAGCGGCACAAAGAAAAAATTAAAGTACGGTGGCCCGACGGAAATCTTACCCAATTGCAGCGCATCCGCCACTAATGGGTAGAGCGTACCGATCAAGATCATCGCCATCGCAGCGACTAAAATGAGATTATTGGTCAATATCATCACTTCGCGCGCAGCACCCGTATAGGCCGACTTAGAGTTCATCGCTGGCCCGCGCAGCGCAAACAACAACAGCGAAGCGCCAATTACCAACGACAAAAAAATCAAAATGAAGAGACCGCGCTCAGGATCGCTGGCAAACGCATGTACCGAGGTGAGCACGCCCGAGCGCACCAAAAATGTACCCAACAAGCTAAGAGAAAAAGCGAAGATGGCCAAGAGCAGCGTCCAGCTTCGAAAGACCCCCCGTTTTTCCGTCGCCGCGACACTGTGCATCAGGGCGGTTGCGACCAACCACGGCATAAACGAGGCATTTTCCACTGGGTCCCAGAACCACCAGCCGCCCCAACCCAGTTCGTAATAAGCCCACCAACTGCCAAGCGTAATACCAAGCGTTAAAAACACCCATGCGACATTGATCCACGGACGGCACCAGCGCGCCCAGGCACTATCGAACTGCCCCCCCAAAAGCGCGGCAATGGCAAACGCAAAGGGTACCGAAAGACCCACATAACCCATGTACAGCATCGGCGGATGTATGATCAACCCGATATCTTGCAACAGTGGGTTGAGGTCACTGCCATTTTCCGGTGGGAACGGCAACGTGCGCTCAAACGGATTGGATGTCAGCAACATAAACAGGCCAAAACCCACCGCTATCATTGCCAATACCGAAAGTGCCCGAGCGCTGAACACCAGCGGCAGGGATCGGCTAAAGATCGCTACGGCAGCGCCCCAGGCAGCCAATACCAGTGCCCAAAGTAATAACGAGCCTTCGTGGGCCGACCAAACTGCGCTAAATTTAAAGTGCGTCGGCAACGAACGATTCGAATTATCAACCACGTAGCGAAGACTAAAGTCGTCGAGCATAAATGCTGTCACCAAGCACCCAAAAGCGATACCGACAAAGACTAAATGTCCAATCGCCAGCGAGTGCGCCAACCGCATCCATCGCTGCACACCGAGGTATGATCCCAGCAATGGGATCGAGGATTGCAGCAGCGCCAAGCACAGGGCAATGATGAGTGCGACATGTCCAAGCTCAGGGCTAATAATCACCCCCCGACCCGATCGATTGCCGATAGGCCTCGCCCATTGCATCCGCCACCTCGGGGGGCATATAGTTTTCGTCGTGTTTAGCGAGCACTTCAGTGGCCTGCAATATAGCGTCTGCATCGACCACACCGGCGACAATAGCCGCCTGACCCTCACCGAATAAATCCGGCAAGATACCGCTGTACTGAACCCTCAACTGGGCAACGCCATCGCTAACATCGAATGCCACGTCGAGCGACTCGCTATCCCGCACTAGACTCCCCCTCACCACCATACCCCCGGCGCGCACCGGCACCCCGAGAGGCGCCTCACCGCGAGCGATTTGCGACGGCGTATAAAAATAATTTATATTCTGACCCAGCGTGTAGACCACCAACCCGATCGCAGTGGAGGACGCTACCAGGGTAAAAATGACCCACTGCAGGCGTTGCTTGCGAATTGCATGCATCAATCAACCCCCTCTTCTGCCGACCCACTCGCATGCCTTTCGAGGCGCAAACGCACCTGATTAAGAGCGCGTGTATGACTCTGCCACGGCACCACCAACAAAGCCGCTAAAACACCCACCGAGACCGTCACTGCCACCCATACATAGAGCCCATGGCCACCCATAGCGAGGATTTCATTAAAACTAGCAAACTGGATATTCATCGACTCGACTCATTGCTAACCAGCGCCCGAACCCAAGCAGAAGTCGCCTCGCGGCGGATAATTTCGGCGCGGGTAAAAAGACACAAAGCAACCACGTAAAAAACGTAAAATCCACAGATCATCACTATTAGCGGCTGGAGCATATCGATGTGAATCGAAGACGACGATGTCAATTTTAACGTCGCCGGCTGGTGCAGTGTGTGCCACCAATCCACCGATTTATAAATAATTGGTATATTAATGGTGCCGACCAGCGCCAAGATAGCACTGGCCCGATAGGCCATCTCGGCACTACTAAAAGCACGCTGCAATGCCAAAACACCGAGGTAGAGAAACAGCAAAATCAGCATCGAAGTAATCCGCGCATCCCAAACCCAGTAGGTTCCCCACGAGGGCTTACCCCACACCGCGCCAGTAAACAGCGCGATAAAAGTCAATGCAGCGCCAATAGGTGCCGCCGACTTCATCACCATAAAAGACATTTTAATCCGCCAAATCAAGCCAACCGCACCGGCAATCGCCATAATATAATAGCCGACTAATGCCAGAATCGCCGCCGGAACGTGAAGATAAATAATCCTAAAACTGTTGCCCTGACGTGCGTCGGGCGGGGCTACCAACAGCCCCCAAAAAAGCCCACTTGCCAGCAGTAAACTCGCCGCGCAGAGTAGCCATGGCAGCCACCGCCCGGTGATTTCGTAAAACCAACGAGGCGATCCAAGTCGGTAAAACCACTGCCATTTTTTAACCTCTGTTGCCATGCTTAAAATCCCGTAATCATCAGGCGCTGGTGGCGCGCAGTGCCGCCGCCGCCGCCAGTGGACAGAGCGCCAAGGCGGCGCATAACATCGCCCCCATAGCCGCCAAGGGGCCCGACCAATGCAGTCCATCCACCGCGTAGAAGACCGTCGCAGTACCAAAAATCATAATCGGCATATACAGCGGCACCACCAACAACGGCAACAACAGCCCTCCTCGGCCCAACGAAACGGTCAGAGAAGCTCCGACCGCACCGACCGCGCTGAGGTATGCACTGCCAATCGCCAAACTGAAAAGCATCGCTGGGTAGGCGGAAGTCGGCAGCGACAAAGTCATAGCCAACAGTGGCGATAAAAGCGTGAGTGGCAGCCCCGTCACCAACCAATGCGCCACAATTTTAGCTAAAACCGGCAGTGCTATTAATTGTGGTGCAATCAATAATTGCTCCAGTGATCCGTCTTCAAAGTCGAACGCAAAGATCCTCTCAATCGATAACAGCGTCGCCAGCAGAGCCATGATCCACATGATGCCCGGCGCTATCTCGCTGAGGCGCTGCGGATCGGGCGACAATCCTAGTGGCACCAGCGTACACACCATCGAAAAGAAAATCAGCGGCGCGACCGTGTCACCCAATCGCCGGTACGCCAACAGTACATCGCGTCTGACATACGCTGAAAAACCCGGCGTCCGCGCTAAGTCGGTCATGCTAGGCACATCGCTTTAATAGATTATATTTACGCACAGCTCCGATCGCCAGATCTTGGTGACTTATCAAAACGATCGCGCCCCCATTGTCGAGGTGCCCTTGCAGGCGGCCGGTGATCAACCCAATCCCTTCGGTATCCAGCGCTGTCAGAGGTTCATCGAGAAACCACAGCTTAGCGCGCGTCAGCACCAAACGTGACAGCGCAACGCGCCGCACCTGTCCGGCTGACAACTGATGACAGGGCAGATCATAGACCGCACCCAAACCCATACTACGGAGCGCTGCGCGCACGCTTTTCGGGTCATGTATACCCTCAGATGCGGCCATCCATGCAAGATTTTCCTCTGCGCTCAAGGCCAATTTTACCGCCGATTGATGCCCTATATACAGCAGGTCTGCTAGGTATTCATAGCGCACCTTTTCGAGCGGTTCGCCGCGGTAACGCAGCGCACCGCTGGTTGGACTCAACAGGGTAGTCAACAGGCGCATGAGGGTGGTCTTGCCGCAGCCATTAGGCCCTTCGATCAACACCATTTCGCCCGCTTTTAAACGCAAATTTATGCCCTCGAACAACCTGCGGCCATCGCGTTCGAAGCACAGCTCATTCGTGCTGAGAAGGTAATCTTGGGGCACCGGCACATCCATACACATTAACTGCAATAGCCGATATTATGCCAAAAACCGAGGCCCATATGTTATGTATAATTTAGGCTGTCGAGAAAACCACCGAAAATCCTCGCTATCGCATTTGAGCGCGCTGAACTGTTATTGATTGTAAGCTATTCAACGATTGGCAGCGTATGATTCCGAGCGAATTGAGCTACACGGCGGAGCGCTCTACAATGGGTGGGCTGACCAACCACAGCGCAGCACCATTCACGGAGCCATTGAGAGAGACATGACATGCAGATTTACCGCGTTGGCGGGGCGGTGCGCGATCGCCTTCTCAACTACCCGAGCAGCGAAAACGACTGGGTGGTGGTCGGAGCGTCCCCGCAAGCGTTGATCGACCGCGGTTACCGTCCAGTGGGTCGCGACTTTCCGGTATTTATTCACCCGCAAAGCGGCGAGGAATATGCGCTTGCGCGAACCGAGAGAAAATCTGGGCACGGCTACGGGGGCTTCACTTTTTACACCGCTAGCAACGTCACGTTGATCGAAGATCTGCAGCGGCGCGACCTAACGATCAATGCCATTGCCGAAGACTCCGAGGGATGCCTAATAGACCCCTACCATGGACAGCGCGATCTAGACGACAAAATTCTCCGCCATGTATCCGATGCCTTTCTGGAAGATCCTTTGCGCGTGCTGCGCACCGCGCGCTTTGCCGCCCGTTATCACCACCTCGGCTTCAGTGTCGCCAGCGAAACCATGGATGCCATGCGCGTCTTGGTCGACAGCGGTGAGATGGAACACTTAGTGGCGGAGCGAGTCTGGCGCGAAACCCAGCGCGCGCTTGGCGAACAGACTCCTCAGGTGTATTTTCAAACACTCCGCGACTGCGGCGCCCTGGCCTGCATCCTGCCAGAGGTAGACCGTCTATTTGGGGTGGCACAACGGCCTGACTTCCACCCGGAGATCGATACCGGCGTGCATACCATGATGGCGCTCGAGCAGGCCGCCAAATTATCCGATGATTGTTCGGTGCGCTTCGCAGTGCTGGTTCACGACGTCGGTAAGGGCATCACACCTGCGGATGTCTTGCCGCGCCACACCGGCCACGAGGCGCGTGGATTACCGCTGGTAAAAACTCTCTGCGAACGTTTAAAAGTCCCCAATGAATACCGAAAATTAGCCCTAGTGGTAACCGAATATCACCTCCAGTGCCACCGCGCTACCGACTTAAAGGTAGAGACGTTACTGAATCTATTGCGGGGCGCAGGCGCGCTCAAGTCCAGCGCCAAATTAGAACCGTTTTTGCTCAGTTGCGAGGCCGACGCGCGCGGTCGACTCGGATTAGAAAACCGCCACTATGCATCGCCGAACTATCTTCGCCGTGCCCAGAGCGCACTGGCCACCGTCAGTATCGCCGATCTGGTGTCGTCGGGCGCTGCGGGTGATGAAATTGGGCGCCAACTGCACGACCGACAGATCGCCCGACTAACCGAATTCAAACAGACCAATCAGCCCTGAAATGGCGACCCATAACGCCCTAACCAGCGGTCCAATAAGCCGCAAAAAATACCTAAGGTAAACTCATGAACGCTCCAAATATAGACCATCCCGTGGTTCTCATTACCGGCGCAGCGCGGCGTATCGGCGCCGAGTTGGCACGGTTGTTTCATCGCGCCGGCTATCGCGTTGTTATCCACTACAATCGCGCCGCTGCAGAGGCCGATAAACTCTGTGAATCGCTCAATCAGCAAAGACCAGACAGTTGCCTATTGGTGCAGGGCGATCTTAATGACGACGCTGGGTTGGCTCGTATAGTCACATTGATCAATTCGATTGGGTCGCTGCATGTGCTGATCAATAATGCCTCCAGCTTCTACCCAACACCACTTGCACAAACCGACGACAACCAATGGAACGATCTTATCAACAGCAATTTGAAGGGGCCGTTTTTCTTGTGCAAAGAACTGGCCCCGCTGCTGCAGGCGAGCGCTGGTGCGATCGTCAACATCTCCGACATGCACGCCCGTCAAGCGCTTAAAGAGCATCCAATCTATAGCATCGCCAAGGCGGGAAACATCGCCATGACCAAGTCACTAGCGCTTGAGCTGGCGCCCAGTGTACGAGTCAATAGCGTTGCTCCGGGCGCAATTCTATGGCCTGAGCACGAAGCTGACGATCAGCAAAAACAACAGTCTGTGCTCGGCAAAGTACCCATGGGTCGCCTCGGACGCGAGAGCGATATTGCCGAGTGCGTATTTTTCTTAGCGGTCGGTGCTACTTATGTGACCGGTCAAACGATCGCGGTCGACGGCGGCAGCTCGAATTGCCTATAGTCAGTATGGTGGCGCTCCGTGGCTATGTTCAATCGGCGCCATCGACGATTGAGCGATAGAGTTCAGGGTCGGTGGCACCCTCGGTTCCGATCAATAAAACCACCGAGTTGCGATCAAATCCCATGCTGCACCACAGATCGGTATCGCGCCTAGCGGCGAGCAGGCCTGCAAGCCCAGCGGTTGCGCACTCGCCAGCTTCAATCGACAGACCGTCACCAAAGCCATGCGCGAAGAGTCGCATCAATGGCGCGACCGCATCGTCGGTGATCGACAGGCAGTGACTCAGCGTCGGTTGGAGTACATCCCAAGCAAGCGACGACACCTCGCCGCAGGATAGTCCGGCCATCAGGGTTTCCTTTTTTATATCCCAGAAAACCGGCACCTGCGCCTCAATACTGCGCAAAAAGCACGCGCTCAAGTCCGACTCAACGGAAATAACCCTGCACAGTTGATCGCCCATGGCCTGCCACAGATTGGCTACCACCGCAGCAGCCAACCCACCCACACCTATCGGCAACATAGCATGACTGACAAGCATACCCGAGGACTGCTGCAGTACCTCGCGCGCCAAAACCGAGTAGCCGGCCATTACCTGCAGCGGAATCTTGCTGTAGCCAGGCCAAGATGTGTCCGATACCACCTGCCAGCCGTGGGTTTTGGCATCATGTTTACACGCCGCCAGCGAGGCCTCGTAATTACCATCGACGCGAACAACCTTTGCTCCGAGTTCGCGCAGGGCGGTTTCTCGCGCGCCGCTGACTTGGCTATGAATGTAAATCACCGCACTGCAACCGGCTCGCTGAGCACCCCAGGCCACCGATCGACCATGGTTACCATCAGTAGCAGTGGTGACGGTGATATCCGCCGCTGGGGTATCGATCGTGCATTTTTCCGCGACCAACTTCACTACCGCATAAGCCCCACCCAGCGACTTGAACGAGCCTAGGCCAAAACGCATCGCCTCGTCTTTGTACAGCACCTCGCGAACGCCCAACCACGCCGCAAGTTCTGGCAAGCGGTGCAGGGGCGTAGCGGCATATCCGGGCCAACTGGAAATTTCCTCTGCCGCATGTGCCATATTTTGGCTATTCAGCGACCCCTCAAGATCGGGAAAATGAGTGGCGCGATGCGCCACATTAGCAACCAATTCGGTAATCCGTGCGGCGGCGGATGCCGCTGCTATGTGGCGCGCAAAGTGAGTCATGCTAGATTCCCATGGGCATGCAGTCTGATAATACCTTTATCAGCTCGTCATCCGACGCGCAATAACAACCAAGCGCCTTTGTCTAACTGTCTTGAAACTGCTGTTTGAGGTGATTTTTAGATACGCTATCGATGTCAAAAATGCGACCATTCATGCAAAGATAGACGCCCGCCGGCATAATTTGCGCGGCGGTAACCGCAGCCCCTAAATTGAAATCAGCATCGCTATCACGGAACAATGCAGGGCGCATAGCACCGGTTAACACCAGCGTTTTTCCCTTGATCGCGGTAAGCGATTGGCCAGTTTTTATCATCGTATCGGTGCCATGGGTGATGACGATTTGTTGCGCCGAGCTTGCCTTAACCGCGGTCACTAAGGTTTCTCGATCGAGATCGCACATGTCCAGACTGTCCTTGCTCAACAGTGGCGTTACCTCGACTTCTAGCCGCGGATTGACCCGCGCCAGTATGTCGATCACGGCAGGCGCTGCAACGTCATAATCACTGTTGCCATGGGCAGCACCGGCCGGCGCATAGACCTTGTCGATGGTACCGCCAACCGTGATGATGTGAATACCGATCGCCAATTAATGCTGCGCGATCGGATGCAAAGTGATTTCAACCCGACGGTTGCGCTGCTTGCCCTCTGCAGTCTGGTTGCTCGCAAGGGGTCTATGCTCGCCAAAACCGTTCACCACAAGACGCGCAGCGCCAACCCGTTGAGATTTCAAATAGTCTGATACCGACGTCGCTCTGCGCAGTGACAACTGGGTATTGTGCGCATCGCTGCCGCTACTATCGGTATGTCCAGAGACAGCCACCGACGTTTGGTCGTACTGTTCAATCACCAGTGCCACGGATTCAAGAACCGCATAAAAGCTCGAGGCAATATCGCTACTGTTAATGTCAAAAGTAATGTGGCCCGGCATAATTAGTTGGATACTGTCGCCATCGCGCAGCACTCGCACGCCGGTACTGCGCAATTTTTTGCGCAACATCGCCTCCTGCAGATCCATGTAGTAACCAATGCCGCCGCCAATCGCCGCTCCGCCTCCAGCGGTCGCCAAAATTCGCTGGTTACGCTTGCGGCTGTCCTCATCTTTGTTATCGATATAGGCACCCAACGCGCCAACCCCAGCACCAATCGCGGCACCGACTGCCGCCTTGCTGGCTTCAGATTCGCCGGTGTAAGGATCATAAGTGGTGCAGGCTTGGAGTAAAATAATCGCCACAACGGCGAGCGCGGCGAGTCCGCGCTGAGCTTGTAAGTACATAAAAAGTCCTTTTTTTAGAGCTTATACCGCGCAACTTTAATCAATCAACTTCGCGCGAAAGTGGTTTAACTGGTTGCAGTATAGTTCGGATTCATTCGATTGTTAAAAATTTTTAATCTCGATAGTCACCACCGTCTTTAATAGTAAATATTTAGC
This sequence comes from uncultured Cellvibrionales bacterium, assembly GCA_937920185.1. Taxonomy (GTDB): domain Bacteria; phylum Pseudomonadota; class Gammaproteobacteria; order Pseudomonadales; family Porticoccaceae; genus TMED48. The sequence continues at coordinate 12,136 of CALGJN010000034.1, forward strand.
AACACCATTGCGCGTATGCCTTGGCTGGGCTCTATAGGGAACGCGCACCGATGAATCGACATCCGCCGCGCGCGTAAAAAAAGTGAGAACAAAAGAAGAAAAAAATAAGTCGTTAAAAAAAGCAATCAGAGCACCGGGCGTTGTCAGAATTACTGGTTTTTAATCCGCGCAAAACACGCCCCATAAACACCCATGCCGAGGCATTGAATCGACCTTAAATGCCGGTCAAACCCGCAGTGCTGATTCAGTTGCCCGCGCGGGTAATATTGCCGCCGCGCCAGACGAACTCTACCGGCCAGAGTTTTTGCCGATGCTTGTCATAATCATGCCAGTGTTGAGCGTAGCTCACCCCGGTCACTGGGTGCAATCGATCGCCGGCAATTTCGGACAGCGGCAGCAGCACAAAGGCGTTCTTTAAAATTTCATCGCGGGGCAGATCAATGCCATCAATTGAGCCGTGATGATCATCCACGCAAAGAATATCGATATCGAGGGTTCGCGCGGAAAATTTAGGCGCACTGCGGTCACGCTGACGACTGTTTTCAAGCCTTTTAAGGCACAGTGAAATTTCTCCAACAGCCGTATCGGTGCGAATACCCACGACTAAGTTAAAAAAATTATCGCCGTCAAAGCCCACCGACTCACTCTCATAAACAGAGGATATCTGTAGTTTGCCAAATTCATCTTCGAGACCATCGAGCGCAGCTGCAATGTTGTCTTGCACGGCGATATTACTCCCCAAACTCAGATAAACCGTTGCCATTAGGGCTTTTCTCCGCGCTCGATAATAATCCCGACATCTTGCGAACCCCGCAGAGCCCCTGGCTTACTCACCCTCAACCGCAACCAGGGCACCGAGAATTCGACCCGTACAATGTTGGCAACCTCTTCGGCCATACGCTCGACCAACAGGAACTCGCTAGCTTGAATAAAACTGATAATGCGCTTGGCAATCGATTTATAATTTAGCGCATATTGAATGTCGTCAGTTTGTGCGG
>CALGJN010000035.1:0-4696 GCA_937920185.1 uncultured Cellvibrionales bacterium
CATAGCAACATGGGGTTCCTTCCGTTAGGGCTAGGAGTTGACTTTGGCAGGGTTAAAAGAGAAATTTGGTAAAAGACTGACGCAAATTCGGCGCGATCAAGGCCTGACGCAGGAGCAACTTGCCGATATGACTGATTTAACCATAGAAACGATCAGCAATATTGAGCGCGGCGTGCACTCGCCGCGATTTTCTAACTTGGAGAAAATCGCTAATAGTTTGCGCCTGCAGGTACGCGAGTTATTCCATTTTTAGTACTTGCATATATCGGTCAATCGAGACACTATGCCTGGCTACCTGATTGTTCAGATCATTGTCTACCGCACGTGTAGCCTGATTGATGGTGCCTTTGGTGCAAGCATACCAGCAGTTTAAAAGAGGTAAGAGTGTTGTGTGCGAGGGACGAGCCTTTGCAGGCTTTGCGTCGGGTAATGCAGACAAAGAGGCAGGCTGAACGTGTCGGAATTGACATTGATACAGGAGCAATTGCAAGAATTGCTGGAGCAGAAGCGGGCGCTCGAAAAGGCGCTGCAAGAAAAACAAGATCAAATTGACAGCCTAAGTCAAAAGAACAGCGCCCATATCGAAAAATTACAGACTAAAGATGGCGAACTGCGTGCTTGCCGGGAGCGCGTCGGTGAACTCAACGAACGTCTGGATAGCTCACAAAAAATACTCGCGATGGGAAATTTAGCCACTGGCATCAGCGGCCGAATGGACAGTTCGATCGCGTTTTTACGAGGTAATATCAGTAGCATTCAGCATCATTTTTTGGCCTTGGATCAAGTCCTTAAAAAGCAATCAGCCTTTATCGATATCAACAAAGTCAAGGGCCGTTTGCTACGGTCGTATGTAGGCCAATTACAGGCGATCACTCAAGGTTTAAATATTCCAAGCCTGCTGCGAGACATCGATATGCGTATTGAAGAATCGGCCGATGCGATGGCCGTGGTGTCTAAGACGCTTGCCGATTTGAATTATTTTTCGCCGTCGCGTCGCGGTTATTTTGTCAAGGACGATGTGCAGCGATCGCTCGAGCAAGCGCTGACGATGGCGCAGCGAGACCTCCCGGATACGGTTGAAATACGGCGCGAGTACACCGAGGTGCCGAACATCGTTTGCGACACTGAGAGGCTGCAGCAGGCGCTGTACAATCTGATTCAAAATAGCGCTGAAGCTATGCCGCGCGGCGGAGTATTAACTTTACGATTGGGCAATCAAAACAGTATGGTGTGGATTGACGTGGCAGACACGGGCCCAGGCGTCGCCGAACACAATCGCGAAAAGATTTTCAATCTATTTTTTTCCTCCAAGCCTACCCGTGGTGCCGGCGTTGGATTGTACCTTGTTAAACAGGTGGTCGATGAGCATGGTGGTTCGGTGCGGCTCGAGTCTACCGACGGACAAGGTTGTAACTTTCGCATTCTACTACCCATCGATGGTTCACCTCGCTGATTGATCGCTAGTAAATGAGGCTCTTTGCGTGTCGTTGATGCGCACAAACTCTGTGCAACACACCAGATCCTGATTGCTGAGGCCGGATGTACCTGTATACTGCGCACCTAGCATTAAGCAACCTAGGCTAGTATGGGTTGGTCAACGACGATTGGGAGTGTACTTTGGGTAAGTTAATTTGCTGGTTGGTGTCGGCGTTCTTGGTCTCGGGCTGCGCGCAAATAGATCGTAATACGCCCGTTGTTTCTGTGGCTGGTAATGAGCTGGATGATCGGCTTCGGTCAATCCGGGGCAATCCTTGGTATCGTCAAGCTGAGGGCGCTATCGTGGCGTCGACCCAGGCGATGGAAAATATTGTTTTGTCGGCCGGCGCGGCGAAAAATATCATTGTCTTCGTCGGTGATGGTATGGGTGTATCGACGGTCACCGCTGCGCGAATTCTCGAGGGGCAAAACCTTGGCTTCAGTGGTGAGGAACACAGCTTGAGCTTTGACCGTTTTCCGTTTTCCGGTTTGGTTAAAACCTACAATGTCGATGCCCAAACACCAGATTCGGCCGGTACTATGACCGCTATTATGAGCGGCGTTAAAACCAATTTCGGGGTTGTCGGTGTCGACCAACATGTGCAGCGAGGTAATTGTGCCAGCCAGAGCGGCAGCGAACTGGTTAGTGCACTGATGTTGGCGGAGGTTGCAGGTATGTCGACTGGGGTTATTTCCACCGCGCGCATAACCCATGCCACGCCTGCGGCGACCTATGCGGTGTCGGTCGAGCGAAATTGGGAGGATATATCGAATATGCCAGTGGCCGCAGTAGACGCTGGTTGTGAGGATATCGCGCTGCAATTGGTGCAATTTGAGGACCGTTTAGAGCGTCTATCCGGGGTCGAGGTCGATGGTTTGGAACTTGCGTTGGGCGGCGGGCGTAGACATTTCTTACCGACAGCGGTACTCAACGATCCCTCGGTCGAGTCCGATTCTACGCTTAAAGCAGCGCCTATCGAACCACGCGTGGGTTTGCGCAGTGACGGGCGTGATTTGATTGATGAATGGCAAATAAAGTATAAAAAGGGTCGCTACGTCGATACCGCCGCCAGTTTATCGGCCTTGAACCCGATGGATAAAGGGCCGGTTCTAGGCCTGTTTAGCGATTCCCACATGCGTTACGCGGCGGATCGTCTGGCGGTAATTAATACAGAGCCATCGCTCAGCGACATGACCGCCAAGGGCATCGATTTGTTGATCGGTAACCCCGAGGGGTTTTTTCTGGTGGTCGAGGCAGGACGCATAGATCACGGTCACCATGCCACCAGCGCATATAATGCGCTTACAGATGCGGTTGAATTATCGACTGCGGTGGGTCTTGCGGTTGCCAAAACCAATCCTCGCGAGACCTTGATTTTAGTCACCGCTGATCACGGCCACGTCATGACGATTGCGGGCTATCCCCGTCGTGGTAATCCGATTTTGGGTGTTGTAGTGCCGCCCGATAGCGACCAACCAGCCCGGGATGTTGAGGGTCGACCTTACACGACTCTCGGCTATCAAAACGGTCGAGGGTTTCAACATTTACCGGGCGCCACCAACGCCGACTTGGCCTATGCTGAGCCGATAAATGCCGGTCGTCATGACCTGTCCGAGGTGGATACCGGCAGTGGTGGTTTTCACCAAGAAGTTCTAGTGCCGCTGGCGGCCGAAACCCACTCCGGAGCGGATGTCGCCGTCTATGCAAGCGGCCCAGGGGCGCACCTAGCGACCGGTACGCTGGAGCAAAGCGTCCTTTTCCACATCATGAACCATGCCGCCAATCTCAGCGTGAGAGCCGCTGTAGCGATCGAGTGACGCTCTAGCCATGGCGTTGCGAGGTGAGTTTTCTGTGGTCAAGCATGTTCAGTGAACTGCCGAGTCTAGGCGAGTCGCGGTAGAGGCGTTTTGCTACTCTGGCGGGCAGTGGTCAGAGTCGAATACCTATGCTTTTTTATCATTTCGGGTTGTCGATATTTACTTTCTCTATAAGCCATTTTACGGCTCACGTAGCGCAGCTAACAGCGCCTTCTGGGCAACGCCGCCACCTTCAGGATCGCTACTGTCTTTTCAGCATTTGATCCTAGATACATTGCTCAACACTGCGCTGGGTTGGTAAGCATTTTGATTTTTGCAGATCGGTGGATATAGTCTTGGTAGCGGAGTGCTCAGAATTGGCCATGCATGTGCCGAGTCGCTAAAATGTTCAGGACTGGTAATTTATTGTGGTCTATCACACCGATAAAAAAATGCCGCATTGGCGAGCATTACAAGCACGCCTATAATACATATGCCGAGGGTTCCCGATCGCCAACCCACAGAATCCCTAGACATGCGTGTCACACAGGAACCTGTGTTAAATTTATCAGCTTATTTGGCCGCGCATATAAAAGACCTGCCAGCACTGGTTTTTCCATGTTTACCGGTGCGTTTGGACAGCCCAGAGAAAGCCGGCAACGTTCAGTTTCAGGCCAGTATGTACGCGTCGATTATTCCGGCTGAGTGCAATTTTATGCTCGCCGCGCGCGCGGTCTGGGCAGTTGTTGGACTACACTGCACCTAGCTTACGAACGTGAAATTGCTTTAATTTTGTGAATCCCGTTTGCCGAGGCCACCTAAATTACAATGATCCCGGTGGCCTATTCCCTAGGCCCGAAATTCAAGCCGGGTTGGCGAAAACCGCTTGACGGCGTGATGTACCTTGATCGATGGCGAACTTTGCCGGGCCTGGTCTATCGCCTTTTTATCTGCCCATGCCTTTTTACCTGAAGCCTCCAACTTTACCTGAAGCCTTCAACTTTACCTGAAGCCTTCAACCCTGCGTTTTTAATTTATACCTAGTGATAATGGCGGCCAACACTTGATCCCATTGGCTGGGGCCTCTGGGCGGGCGGGGGGTTTACAAACAGGCGTATTAGAAAGCGCTCTGAGGGTTGCCGAGCAGCCCTTCGCTGCGATGCTCGGCGAGTCTCAAGCGGGCTATGATCGACGCTTGAGGGCAAGCTGATATCAAAGTTGCGCGATTGATGGCGTCTATCTATCAGCGTCGTAGAGTTAATCGCCATGCATACGCCCTGCGACAATTTGCCACATTCCGTGGGTTCTCCGAGTTTGATATGGTTGCTATCATCGATTAGGAAAGGAAGCCCTTCATGCGGTCGCGTTTGTCTGTTTTAACCCTCAGTTGCCTGCTATTGAGTAGTATTCCACTCACGACTCA
>CALGJN010000036.1:0-3314 GCA_937920185.1 uncultured Cellvibrionales bacterium
CCGGCATGGATGCGCGTGCGTTTATCGGCATCCCCCAAGGTCAAAACCGTCAAAGACGTGCTGCGCAAACACAAAATGGCGACCGTCTGCGAGGAGGCCGCCTGCCCAAATTTGAATGAATGCTTCAGCCACGGCACCGCGACCTTTATGATCATGGGCGAAATTTGCACCCGGCGTTGCCCGTTTTGCGACGTCGGTCACGGCAAGCCGAATCCACTGGATATCGAGGAACCGGGCAATCTGGCGCGGGCGATAGCCGAGATGAAACTGAAATACGTAGTCATAACCTCGGTCGATCGCGACGATTTACGCGATGGTGGCGCGCAGCATTTTGCCGACTGCATCAGCGCCGCAAGAGCCCTGTCTCCGAGTTTAAAAGTCGAGGTGTTGGTGCCGGACTTTCGCGGTCGTATGGCACCGGCACTGGACATTCTCAGCCACACGCCACCCGACGTGTTTAATCATAATATGGAGACCGTACCGCGTCTTTATCGCGAAGCCCGACCGGGAGCCAACTATCAGTGGTCGCTAAAACTGCTGGCTGAGTATGCGCGAAAAAACCCCGGCGTACCGACAAAATCTGGCTTAATGGTCGGCCTCGGCGAGAGCAAAGACGAGATGTTCCGAACCTTTGATGATCTGCGGCAACATGATGTTGCCATGCTAACGGTTGGCCAATATTTGCAGCCCTCAGTCAATCACTTGCCGGTCGATCGCTTTGTCCACCCGGATGAGTTTGCCGAATACACCGAGTACGCCTTATCTATCGGTTTTCAGCAGGCCGCCTGTGGCCCACTGGTGCGCTCCAGCTATCATGCCGACAAGCAGGCTCGCGGCGAGCAAGTCACCTGACTTTTGGGTCGCCAGCGGCGACGTATACCCAGGCTTGCCGCGCGGATGTACAACGCGCTAAAACGCGCTGATAATCGTCCACCTCGTAATCGTCAGCGTTCAGCAGTTCAGCTTCGCTGATCGAAAAAACCATTCCCTCAACCAGATCGCTGGGATTGCTGGTCGCCACCAAAATGGAGTGACAATCGCTACCACTGGTGCGAATCACCTCGACATCGACAATCTCGATGGTGTCCACGCGATACCCGCAGAGCGCGTCGCACACGCCATCGAGGCGGCGGCCAAACGTTGCCAACTGTACCGACGGTAATTGCAAAGTGCCATAGGAGAATAACCGCACCGGATAGTTCGAGTGGTCGGCCATCGGCGCTTAATCCTCGACCCAAATTTCTCGCAGGGGTTCGCCAAAATCGTCATAGATGATTTTCTTTCGCGGCCGGTTGCGCGGTTTGACCGCAGTCGGTGCCTTTGCCTGTTTTTTTCGACTATCGATGGCCGACACTACGTCGTTCAGATAGGTCCTCATCTGCGGTGGTTGTCCACTGACGAACACCGCCCGCGAACGCGGTTGATCGGCCGGCTCGGCCGACTCTCCCGCCATGTGCTGCTTTATCTCACCACCGCGGGAGAGAAACTCCTCAGTTTTGCGAACGATATCTCTGCGAATGGAGTTCTTACTAGGCATCGAGCGTCCCTCGGCAAAATAAACAGCAACTTTCAGTTTAACAAACTTATCCCGACAAGCAAAACAACCGCCGATTGGGCACGCTAAACAATTACCCTAGGGTGGGAAAAGCGCCATCTGCGCGCCGGTTTGTCCATCGCGGTTATCGATAAAGCGCACCCCTAAACCGAGTAATCGCACAGGTCTAGCGCCCCGCTGCCACGCCTCCAAGAGCAGTTCTTGATAACTCTGAAGAGATAGTTCACGACCCAACGAGCGCTCCAGCGTGGTGCTAGAAAAGTCGTTAAATTTTACTTTGATAAATTGCTTGGTGACCCAATAATCATCATCAATTCGCTGTAATCGCAGCTGCAATTCACTCAGCAATTCCGGTATACGCCGCATACAGGCGGCACAATCGGCTAAATCTGAGCTAAAGGTACGCTCCACGCTGAGAGATTTTCGGCGGCTGTTGGCATTCACCTCACGCTCATCAATACCGCGACACAGCGCGTGTAGTCGGGCGCCAAAACTACCGAAGTCTCTCGCCAACTCGGCTAACTCCAAACGTTGCAGATCGGCGCATGTCTCTATACCGATGCGCTGCAATTTCTTTTTTGTGACCTCGCCGACGCCAAAGATACGCGTCACTGGCAGGGTTTTGATAAATTCATCAACCCGATCGGGAGTGATCACGAACTGACCGTTGGGTTTGTTGATGTCGCTGGCGATCTTAGCCAAAAATTTATTCGGTGCGATGCCGGCCGATGCGGTGACCCCGACCTCGGCCTCGATCACCTGGCGAATTTCACTGGCCAGCAATGTCGCGCTGCCGCGATGTAATTCAGAGTCGCTGACATCGAGAAAGGCCTCGTCCAGAGAGAGCGGCTCAACCCGGTCCGTGTAGCGCAGAAAGATACTTCGGATCGCCAGTGCCGCCTCCCGATACTTGGCCATAGCCGTCGGCAGCACCACCAAATCGGGACACAATTTAAGCGCCTGACCGGTCGGCATTGCCGACCTAACCCCAAATTCACGCGCCCGATAGTTGCAAGTCGCAACAACCCCGCGACGCTCCCGGTTGCCGCCCACGGCTATCGGCAGAGAAGCCAGCGATGGGTCATCGCGCACCTCTACGGCAGCATAAAAACAGTCGCAATCACAGTGTATGATTTTGCGCATCGCACACCCGTCAAAAGCCATTAAAGACCCTGGCGAGTCTGCCTCGCCGAAAGGTTACCAAAGAATGCCTGCCGGCGAAATTAAGCGTCGCTCAACGAGTACGTGGTGATAAAAAAACCGCCCACGCACAGCAGCCATAACCACAGCACCATGCCCACCACCGGCACCCCCAGCAACACCCATACACTACCAAGCATCAACACGCTAGAGACGCGCGGCAGACGCATACCCGTGGCGCTGGGTATGGCCGAGTCAAAGGGGACTAAGGCGTTGACCAACGGCGTCAGCGCGACCGACAAAAGCCCCAGATAGTGATACTGCATTGCGTCGTGCAAACCATTCGCCAGCGCCCAACTGTAACTGCTGTAAAGCGCCACGCAAACGTTGCACAGATGATAAAACCCGTGACCGAGGAGGACTGGCGCCCGGTAGCGCATAGTGACCGCTAACCCTCTATCGACGATGGCCGCGAAAATCGCCGCTGCAGCGTTGCCGGTAACAACAGCATAGCTGGGGTCAGCAACAGCGTCATCAGCGTCGATAACGCCAAGCCGTTGACAATCGCGCTGGCCAGCGGCTGCCACCATGAGACGATCATGCCGCCGCTTTCCCAGCT
>CALGJN010000037.1:0-2149 GCA_937920185.1 uncultured Cellvibrionales bacterium
ATGATTCAAGTGGCTGAGGGCGCTTTGCACCAAGCCAGCAGCATCTACCAGCGAATGCGCGTCCTAGCGGTACAAGCGATCTCTGATTCTAACGCCGATTCCGATCGCGCGGCATTAGACACTGAATTCCAGCAGCTTGCAGACGAGGTTAAGCGGATTGGCCAGAACACGCAGTGGAACGGGAGCGCCCTTCTCGATGGGTCCCGAACCAATGCCATGTTCCAAGTAGCTGCCAACGCCAACCAAACAGTGTCGGTCGATTTTGGTGAATTGTCGCGAGAGAACCCACCCACTATGCAACTATTTGAAGCAAGCGGAACTTTTCACGCGGCCAATACGGCGGCATCTTCTCCAGCGTATGGCACAATTATAATATCCCCTGGTACCAGCGGTGTCTTAAAAGCCGGCGATGTGATCAACATGACCATAACCAGCGGCAAGGTCGGTACCGTGAGTTTTAAACTCGGTGACTCGGTTCTCGGTGGGGATGGGTCTGACATCGTTGTATCCAACGCTACCGAGTTTAACATCGGCACCATTTTAGCTCTAACCTCCGGCGGTAAACTCTATGCTATCGGCAATACTGCGACCGAGATCGGTGGAGCCAACCCGACGGCGACAGTGACCAACGTCACGGTAGTCAATGCCACCCACTCACAGGTGGATGCCGCTGCCATAACAACTGCTGCGCTTGCTACCGCCGCGCTGGGTTCTCTGGATACGGCGATCACGGACGTCAACTCCACACGCGCGACCCTCGGCGCATCTGCCAACCGTTTACAGTTCGCGGCCGAAAATATTCGCAGTATTTCGCAAAATACTGCTGCCGCCCGCAGCCGCATATTGGACGCAGATTATGCCGAGAAGACGACCGAAATCGCGCGCATGCAAATAATTCAACGCGCCAGCACGGCCATGCTCGCGCAAGCAAACGTTGCAAAATCGGCGGTTTTGACGCTACTTAAATAATCCCACCTTGTGCCACTACCAATGACCATAACGACGCTGAAACATGCTAAAAAACCAAAGGGCGTCCCCGATCGCAGCCGGTGCTTGACCGCGTCCGTACCTGGGTAATTAACCTATAGCCGCACAACGAAGTGATAAGCGCAAAAGCCGGGCGTGCACCGTTCGCTCGGCGAGTTTGAAAGCCAAGCGCTCGCGCTGACGAGCCCTGCGAGTAAGGTTGTCCGTAAAACGCCAGTCTTTTGATGTTGCGGCGGCCGAATCCTTCTTCCTATCTAGGTGCTATCTAGGTGCTATCTAGTTGTTATCTAGGTGCTATTTAAGGTTTAGGCGACGCAGCGAATTCACGCTGCGCTGGTAACCACCGATATCATCGAGTCGCATACTGCTATCATCGAGTCGCATACTGCGGGCAAGGCGCTGTGGTGATTAAAGGTTGCGATTCAACGCAGCAACTGTGCGGTTATTCGCATCAACCCATCGGTTGTACGGTACTGCGAATAATCTGCAACACGCACGCGCAATAAAACGCTCTGGGTGGCGTTGTCAGGCACTCAGAGTATCCCGTACCGAGGCTGGCCCGAGGTGACGCATACTGCGTCGACGCAGTTCAATAAGTTACAGAGGGGATTTTGGCGTTTGATGGGGCAACCACCATAGTTTATGGCCGCAGTTTCTGATAAATCAGTTTTTTAACCGCAGTAAACAACCGAAAATTTACTGCTGTTCGCATCACGTACATGGGGTGCCAGCCGTCCTGTCCGGTGCAATCATCGGGAACCGCTGTGTTTAGGGACTCTGTTATTCGTCGGTCGACAACGAAATATCGTAGACCCCGGCTTCGCGGGCCTGATCTGAGATCTTAACGAACATTTCGGTCTTCGACTTCGGGTGGGCGCTGATCACCACCTTGGCCTCTGGCTTTTCGGCGTGCATGCGCTCGACGTTTGCCCGAACCGCGCGGATGTCAATTCGACGGCCCTCGAAGCGCAACTCGTTGCTCTCCGAAATTCTAAATACGATATTGGTGTTTTCGGAATCGGGTGGGGGTTGGTCTGAGGTTGGTGGACGATCCACTTGCAGGCCGATCTCGTTGACAAAAGATGCGGTGACAATAAAAAATATCAACATAATAAACACCACATCGAGCATGGGTGTCATGTCTATCTGTGACTCGTCTTCT
>CALGJN010000038.1:0-6082 GCA_937920185.1 uncultured Cellvibrionales bacterium
AAAACGCCGTCGGCAAACAAGCCCACCGACGCCGCAAAAATCACGCCAAATTGATCCGGCTGATTAATCATCAACACCATAACGACCACCAGGATAAAGTTCGGCTTCCAATCCATCCAGCCACCGTAGGCGGGGACTAATTGCAGTACAGTCGCGATCAGCAAGGCGTATAAGATCGTCCCCAAGCGCGTCGAGACATCCATCAATCAAGGCCATCGCGATTATTTGAATCAGACGTAAATACCAACAATAAATGCGTGCTTCTATCCAATAGTGCCGAGGGATCGACTGCGATATCCATAAATACCGATCCCGGTTTCTGCTCGATACCAGATACTATACCGACCGGATAGCCGGCCGGAAACCGTCCTCCCAATCCAGAACTCAACAGCTGATCACCGAGTTTGATGTCAGCGGTGGGCGAGACATAGCGCAGATTCAGGCGATTAAAATCAGCCGTGCCCTCGGCAATCGAGCGAACCCCGTTTCTCAGCACCTTGACCGGCAGTGCATGACTGCCATCGGTAATCAGCAACGCCACGCTGTGGGAGTCAAATACTGTCACCAGTTGGCCCATTAAACCCTCAGAATCGAGCAGTGGTTGGCCGACATAGGCACCGTCGTCAGCGCCGCGATCGATGGTTAAAGTATGCCGTTGCGGTGTCGGAGAAATGCCGATCACCTGCGTCACCAGAACGCTGTCGATCAGCAGTTCAGAGGCATTTAACAACTGTAACAAGCGTAAATTCTCGGCGGCCAATTCCGACATGCGTTGCAGTCGCCCGCGGTATATCAGACGCTCTTGGCGAAGTCGTTTATTGTCGTCTATTAGTTGTTCTTTGCTGGCTAGATTGAGGTCGCTCCACTGTTGAATATTGCGCGGAATGTGGCCGATCCAATTGAGCGGACGGAGTACATAATCGGCACCCATGCGTAGCGGTTGCAACCAGGTGGTCGAGCGGTCGACGATCATCAGTGCCGTGGCGATCAGGCAAAGAATCAACATGCGTCGAAGAAGCGGCGAATACATCTTTATACGATCCTTGCGGATTATTCCATGGCTGCTGTCTGTGGATGCCGTTTACACCGCCACGAGCCTATATTTCGTGGGTCAAAGCATCCAATCTGTGGGTACTCATAAGATCGAGGGCCTCGCCACCGCCGCGCGCCACGCAAGTGAGCGGGTCTTCGGCAAGAATCACCGGTAGTCCGGTCTCAGAACTCAACAGGCGATCGAGATCACGCAACAGCGAGCCGCCACCGGTAAGAACGATGCCGGTATCGGCGATATCAGATGCCAGTTCCGGGGGCGACTGCTCGAGAACACGTTTGACCGCGGTTACGATGCCGGCCAACGGTTCCTGCAGTGACTCCAAAATTTCATCACTACTCAGTGTGAAACTGCGCGGCACACCCTCTGCGAGGTTGCGACCACGGACATCAATTTCGCGCACTTCCTCGGCCAAAAAAGCAGTACCGACTTCAATTTTTACGCGCTCGGCCGTGCTGTCGCCGATAACGCTGCCATACTTACGGCGTACAAAGTTCACGATTGCCTCATCAAAGCGATCACCGCCGATGCGGACGGAATCTGAGAACACTACGCCATTCAGCGACAGTATGGCAATTTCCGTGGTACCACCGCCGATATCGACAACCATCGACCCGACTGCTTCCTCAACCGGGAGACCGGCACCGATGGCGGCCGCCATGGGTTCCTCGATCAAAAAGACCTCACGCGCGCCGGCGCTAAAAGCAGATTCTTTAATCGCTCGCTTCTCCACCTCGGTGGCCATACAAGGGACGCAAATCAACACCCTTGGGCTCGGTGGCATAAAGTTGTTGGTAATCGCCGCCGAGTGTACTTTTTTGATAAAGTGTTGAAGCATTTTCTCGGTGACTTGGAAATCGGCAATCACACCGTCTTTGAGGGGCCGAATAGCGGTGATGTTGCCCGGCGTGCGACCCAACATTCGCTTGGCATCGATACCCACTGCCTCGACAATCTTTTGGCCTAAATGATGGCGAATGGCCACCACCGATGGCTCGTTTAATACAATCCCTTTGTCGCGCACATAGATGAGTGTGTTGGCCGTCCCCAAATCGATCGACAAATCGCTTGAGAAAAACCCTCGGATTTTTTTGAAAATCATGGAAAACCGGCCCTTTATACGGATATTCGAACGCGCTACATTAACCGCGCATAGTATAACCTTGAAAGATAACAGCGGGAAACTAACAGGGCAAGTGCGAAGTGTAGTTATGCGTCAAAATATGCATAATTATTGCACATATGCGTGGCATTGGCTGTGCAAGGGGCGGTTAGCTGTATAAATCTGCCAAATACTCCACCGACATCGACATCGACACTTAACCTAAACCTGACTTCTGTGATACCGTTACCGCCGTCGGAATCACCCCCTAATTCCAAGCCCACGGACACCTTCATGAGCCTCGACAAAGACCAAATACACAAACTCGCCACGCTGTCGAGAATAGCCATCGACGAGGCGACGCTCGAATCGGTTGGCGAGCGCTTGAGCGCTGTGCTCGATCTCGTCGATCAACTGCAGGCGGCTGACACCACCGGCGTTGAACCCATGGCGCACCCGCTGCAGACGACCCAAAAACTGCGCGATGATGTAGTCAGCGAGCCCAACCACCAGGAAGCCTTTCAAACGCTGAGCGACAGCATGCACGACGGCCTCTATCTGGTGCCTAAAGTGATAGAATAAGAGTAGCTTTTATGCACAACATGTCGATCGCCGAACTCGGCCTCGGATTGCGCTCGAAGACCTTTTCGAGCCGAGAACTAACAGAACATTTTTTACGCCGTATCGCCACGCTCAATCCGCGCTATAACGCCGTGATTACTGTTACCGAAGAGAGTGCTCTTGCCAGCGCCGAGCGCTCGGATGAACAATTGCGCAATGGCGCAGGCGGTGACCTCTGCGGCATTCCGGTGCTGCACAAAGATATTTTCTGTACCCGCAACGTGCGCACCAGTTGCGGTTCAAAAATGCTCGACAACTTTATACCGCCCTACGATGCGACCGTGGTAGAAAACTTTGCCGACGCCGGTGCAGTCATGCTGGGCAAAACCAATATGGATGAATTTGCCATGGGTTCGTCCAACGAGACGAGTTTCTACGGCCCGGTCAAGAACCCCTGGGATATCACCCGTGTGCCCGGTGGATCGTCCGGCGGATCAGCCGCGGCGGTGGCCGCTCGCCTAGGTGCGGCCGCGACCGCGACCGACACCGGCGGATCGATTCGACAACCGGCCGCGCTCTGCGGTGTCAGCGGGCTCAAACCAACCTATGGCAGGGTGTCTCGCTGGGGTATGATCGCCTTTGCCTCGAGCCTCGACCAAGCGGGCCCGATCGCCAAATCCGCCGAAGACTGCGCCATTCTGCTGCAGTGTATGGCCAGCTACGATCCTCGCGACTCGACCAGCGTCGAGCGCGCGGTCCCCGACTATCGAGCGACGCTCAACGATTCGGTGGCGGGCGTCAAAATTGGCATTCCCAAAGAGTACTTTTCAGACGGGCTAGATCCGAGTGTCGAGGCGGCAGTGATGGATTCGCTAGCGGCTCTGCGCGAGCTAGGCGCGGAGTTAGTCGACATCAGCCTACCGAATAGCCATCTTTCGGTACCCGCCTACTATGTGATCGCCCCCGCCGAGGCATCAGCCAACCTATCCCGATTTGACGGCGTACGCTACGGTCATCGCTGTGACAATCCCGTGGACTTGGAAGATATGTACCGTCGTAGCCGAGCCGAGGGCTTTGGCGAAGAGGTACAACGTCGCATTTTGATTGGCAGCTACTGCCTGTCGGCGGGTTACTACGACGCCTACTATCGAAAAGCTCAACAGGTTCGGCAATTGATTCGCCAGGATTTTGTCAATGCCTTCGAACAAGTCGACATCATCATGGGCCCTACTTGCCCATCACCGGCCTTCAAATTTGGCGCCAAAGGCGATGACCCAGTGGCTATGTACCTAGAGGATATTTACACCATTGCGACCAATCTAGCCGGACTTCCTGGCATGTCGGTACCCTGCGGGTTGGTAGATGGCAATCCGGCAGGGATCCAATTGATCGGCAACTACTTTGACGAAGCGTCGTTATTGAACGTTGCCCATCGCCTGCAGCAGGCGACCGATTGGCACAAGCTACAACCCGGGGGGCTCGATTAATGCAATGGGAAACCGTGATCGGCCTAGAGATTCACGTGCAACTGGCCACCGCGACAAAAATCTTTTCCGGCGCCAGCACCCGCTTTGGGGGAGCCGCCAACAGCCAGGCCTGCGCCATCGATCTGGCCATGCCGGGCACGCTGCCGGTTCTCAACGCGCAGGCGGTGGATTTTGCCCTGATGTTTGGGCTCGCCATCGACGCCGATATCCCAATGATGTCGGTGTTTGAGCGCAAAAATTATTTTTACCCCGACCTCCCCAAGGGATACCAGACGACCCAGTTGGACAAACCGATCGTCGGTGCTGGTCGCGTCACAATAGCGACCGCAGACGGGGGTACTAAGGAGATACGAATCCACCACGCACACCTCGAAGAGGACGCTGGGAAATCGCTCCACGAGGGCGACTTCGGGAGCCAATACTCGGCTATCGATCTTAACCGCGCGGGGACGCCGCTAATTGAAATAGTCACCGAACCAGATTTATCAAACGCCACCGAAGCGGTGACCTTTGCCAAAAAATTGCACGCGCTGGTGACCTCACTGGGGATCTGCGACGGTCGCATGGCCGAGGGCTCGTTGCGCTTCGACGTCAACGTCTCGGTGCGGCCCTTGGGCAGCGAGACCCTCGGTACCCGCACCGAGACCAAAAACCTCAATTCATTCAAGTTTATGGAGGAGGCGATTGTTCGTGAAGTAGCGCGGCAGATCGATGTCCTCGAAGACGGCGGTAGCATTGTACAAGAGACCCGTCTATACAATGGCGACACCAAGGTCGCCCGCTCGATGCGCAGCAAGGAAGAAGCCAACGACTACCGCTACTTCCCGTGCCCAGACCTTCTCCCGGTGGTGATCACCGAGGCGCGCTTGCAACGCTTGCGAGACGCCCTTCCGGAATTGCCAGATGCGCGAGTCGCACGCCTGATTGAGCGCTACGCGATCGCCGCAAAGGACGCGCAGATACTCGCCAATGACGTCGCCCTAGCAAACTATTTTGAAACCGTCACCAAGCATTGCGACGACCCACGACTGGCCGCCAACTGGACCACCGGGGAATTGATCGGGCGCCTCAACGGCGAGGGCCTAGAACTTGCCGAGAGCCCCATAGATGCCGAGCAATTGGGCATTTTAATCCAGCGAATCGGCGATCAAACGATCTCGGGTAAAATGGCCAAACAGGTGTTTGACGGCGTCTGGAGCGGCGCTGGCGAGGTCGACCAGATCATTAAAGAGCGTGGCCTCAAACAAGTCTCTGACAGTGGTGCACTAGAACAACTCGTGGCCGACGTTCTGGCCAAAAATCCAGCCATGATAGACGATTACCTTGCCACCGAAGAGGGGCGTCGGAAGAAAAAATTGGGGGGGTTCATGGGTCGCATCATGCAGGCCTCAAAGGGTCAAGCAAACCCCCAGCAGGTCAATCAAATACTATTGGCTCAATTGCAAAGCCTTATCCAATCACGCGGAGACTAAGCCACCCATGAGCGCGAAAAAAGACAAGCAAAAAATCCTCGGCGAAGTGTTCGATGACCAACGAGTTCGCAGCTTTCTTGAACTGCAACCACCTGCCGGTGTCGACCGTGACTTTCACCTCATGGAGCGCGCTTATCGGAGCATGAACATTGACAACTTTGCCACCTTTATGGGCTTCTTTTGCGCTGCTGGTCACCGCGTAGAGGCCCAGAGTAACGACGGTAAAACGCTGCTACAGATCGTGCGCGAGCACCGGCTCGGCCAACCCTACGCAGAGATTCTCGGCGCCCATGGCGCGCAGACGAGTGCAGTCGCCCAGAGCAGTCCATAACCCGCGATGGGCGCGACCAAATAGATAATCATAAAGAATTAATAATTAAGCACAGTCAGATTTTGTTATGCTAAAATC
>CALGJN010000039.1:0-1798 GCA_937920185.1 uncultured Cellvibrionales bacterium
GCCTCAAAGATCGCGATATCGTCGGACAAGTTGGCGCCGGGCGCGATCCCTATACCACCTACTTGGGCCGCGAGTGCATCCGAGATGTAGTCACCATTCAAATTCATGGTCGCCAGCACGCTGTACTCACTAGGACGAAGAATAATCTGCTGCAGCATGGCATCTGCAATCACGTCTTTGATCACGATGTCCTCTCCGGTGTTGGGGTTCTTGACCACGTGCCAGGGACCGCCATCGAGAGGTTCACCTGCAAACTGCTCGCGCGCAACTTCGTAGCCCCAATCGCAAAAGGCTCCTTCGGTAAACTTCATAATGTTGCCCTTGTGCACCAGCGTTACCGACGGCTTGTTCTGGTCGATTGCATACTGGATCGCCTTGGATACCAATCGCTTGGTGCCCTCCTCGGAGATTGGCTTGATGCCGATACCACAATTGGTGTCAAAGCGAATTTTCGACACGTCCATCTCATTTTTCAAGAAATTAATCACCTTGGTCGCGCCCTCACTACCTGCGCTCCACTCGATACCGGCATAAATATCCTCTGAATTCTCACGGAATATGCACATATCGACTTTATTCGGTTCTTTTACCGGCGAGGGAACCCCTTCAAACCAGCGCACCGGGCGTTGGCACACATAGAGGTCTAGTTCCTGGCGAAGTGCCACGTTGAGCGATCGAAAACCGCCACCAACGGGTGTCGTCAAAGGTCCTTTGATCGAGACCACGTACTCTTTTACCGCCTCTAACGTCTCGCTCGGAAACCAATCTCCTTGATAGAGATCGGCGGCTTTTTCGCCACAGTAGACTTCCATCCAAGATATCTTTTTCTGGCCTGAGTACGCCTTGCTAACTGCGGCATCTATCACTTTGATCATCACCGGCGTGATGTCAACGCCGATACCATCACCTTCAATGAACGGAATGACGGGGTTTTCCGGAACGTTGAGTGAATAGTCAGCGTTTACAGTTATTTTATGGCCGGATTCAGGCGTCTTAATGTGTTGATATCCCATTGCTTTCCTCATTAATCAGGTGAGTTTTGTAGTTAATTTACCTTATCGAGTTATGGTAACATAAAGTCGTGCCAATTTTGAAATAAAGTCAACTCTACATCGATTTTCGGGGGTCGCCATTTGGCTCAACTAGTGCTATTCAATAAGCCATATCGGGTACTCAGCCAGTTTACTGACGATCTTGATCGCAGCACGCTGGCCAACTTTATCGACATCCCCAATGTCTATCCAGCGGGCCGCTTAGATTACGATTCGGAGGGCCTCATGTTGCTGACAGATAGTGGTCAGCTGCAAGCACAGATCAGTCATCCAAAGTACAAATTAGCGAAAACCTACTGGGTTCAAGTGGAGGGCGAGCCGACCGCGGATCACCTGCGCCAACTGCGTAAAGGCGTTCTGTTAAAGGATGGAAAGGCTATGGCGATATCTGCTCACTGCATCGTTGCGCCCCAAATTCCCGAGCGTAATCCACCTATTCGTATTAGAAAAAGTGTGCCCGATAGTTGGCTTGAATTGGTGATTGGTGAAGGCCGTAATCGACAGGTCAGGCGTATGACTGCTGCCGTTGGACTCCCGACGCTACGCTTGGTACGGTGCGCGATCGGCGATTGGTCGCTCGATGGTCTTGAGTCTGGTGACTATCGGTTGACGCAGGTTAGTATGACAACGCTAACGCGATGACAACGGCTATGAGGAGCTTGGTTTGCCAGATAAAATTCATTTGACCGTTGCCACCGTGGTCGAGCGCGATGGTCTCTTTCTGCTGGTCGAAGAGACTCGTGACG
>CALGJN010000040.1:0-4565 GCA_937920185.1 uncultured Cellvibrionales bacterium
GGGTTTTTACTGTCGAGAATACGTAGCGGGTTGCTCTGCAAGCGCCGCTGACTGTCTTCGTCTAACTGCTCGTGGCGATCGCCGAGATACTCGGTCAACGCCTCGCGATAGCGCGCCCGATCTGCGGCTTCGCCGAGCGAGTTAATTTGCAGCGTGAGCGCTTGATCGACCCCTAGTTGGCGCCATAGGCGCGCGGTCAATATCAATAACTCGGCATCGATGTCCGGCCCTGCAAAGCCAAACGCCTCGACGCCCAACTGATGAAACTGGCGCAGACGGCCTTTTTGCGGGCGTTCATGGCGAAACATCGGCCCCTGATACCAAAGCCTCTGCGTTTGGTTGTGCAGCAGACCCTGCTGGATGCAGGCGCGCACGCAACCTGCGGTGCCCTCGGGTCGCAGGCTGAGGTTGTCGCCATTGCGGTCCTCAAAACTGTACATTTCTTTTTCGACGATGTCGGTGACGCTACCAATCGAGCGCTTAAATAGCTCGCTCTGCTCGAGAATTGGCAAACGTATTTCTCGATAGGCGTAGGCCGCCATCACCTCAGCCAAGGTGTGCTCAAGGTATTGCCAGGTGGCGGACTGTTCCGGGAGAATATCGTTCATGCCCCGGATCGACTGGATCTTCATTGACTCATCTCAATTGTTATTGGCTAATACTGCTGTTCGTTAACACGGCTATTTGCAAACCAGCCGATTAGTGCGCCGCCATCGGCATCACGCCTTGGCGATAATGTCCTTGGCGGCGGTATCCATCTGTTGCTGTTTGGAGGCCGCCTTGGCGCGGATTTCGCGCTCTAAGCGATCTATCAAGTCATCCTGCCCAATCTTGTGGTCTGGTTTGCCGTCGATGTACACCAGATTCGCCGGATCGCCGCCGGTCAGACCAAAATCGGATTCTTTGGCCTCGCCCGGGCCGTTGACAATGCAGCCGATAATCGACACATCCATGGGCACGGTAATATCTTCAAGACGCGTCTCTAGCGCATTCACCGTCTTGATAACGTCAAAATTTTGTCGCGAGCAGCTCGGGCAGGCAATAAAGTGAATGCCCTTGCTACGCAGGCGCAAGCTACGCAGCATGTCCCAGGCAACCCGAGCCTCCTCGGCGGGGTCTGCGGCCAGCGAGATGCGCACGGTATCACCAATGCCGTCTAACAGCAGGGCGCCCAGACCAATCGCCGACTTCACTGTGCCCGAACGCAGCCCGCCGGCCTCGGTGATACCGAGGTGCAGCGGTTGCTCTATTTTTGTTGCCAAAGAGCGGTACGCCTCTACCGCCATAAAAATATCCGACGCTTTGACGCTGACCTTAAAGTCTTGAAAATCGTATTTATCCAGCAAGTCGACGTTGCGCATCGCCGATTCGACCATGGCTGCTGCCGTGGGTTCCTTGTACTTGCGCAATAGATCTTTGCCGAGAGACCCGGCGTTGACGCCGATACGGATTGGAATCTGTAGATCGCGGGCCTTGGCAATCACCTCGCGCAAACGGTCCTCTCGGGAGATGTTGCCGGGGTTGATGCGCAGGCAATCGACCCCGAGATCGGCCACCCGCAGCGCGATTTTGTGGTCGAAGTGAATATCCGCTACCAATGGCACACTGACCCGTTTGCGGATCGCGCCAAACGCCTCGGCCTCTTCCATCGATGGCACCGAAACCCGCACGATATCTGCACCGGCCTTCTGGATCGACTCGATCTGCGCCACTGTCGCGGCCACATCCCCGGTGCTGGTATTGGTCATGCTCTGCACCGAAATCGGCGCATCGCCACCCACCGGCACGTTGCCGACCATGATCTGTCGCGATTTGCGCCGCACTATGGGAGTTTCGCTAAACATCGGTTACGCTACGATTCTGCCTGTTTGGTTGTATTGTCGGTGACCCGCATCTACGCAGCCGCACTTTAGACCGCGTTTTAGCGCCATGACCCTAGCCAATCACCTTGACGATCTGCTGCTCTTCAAGGCGCTTTTTGTAGCGCTCTTGACGACGTGTTTTATCGTTCACCTGACCGGCCAATTGGCCACAAGCGGCGGCGATATCGTCGCCACGAGTGGTGCGCACAGTCACAGTGTAACCCTCCCCATGGAGAATGTCCCTAAAGCGATTGAGCGCGGTATTGGTGACCCGCTTGAACTCGGAACCGGGGAATGGGTTAAACGGAATCAGGTTGATTTTGCAAGGTAGCTCGCGGAGTAAAACGGCCAATTCGCGGGCGTGTTCGCTGCGGTCGTTGACCCGATCCATAAGGGTGTATTCGACGGTTATTTTGCGGCGCTTATCGGGCATTTTTTCGAGATAACGCTGCGCGCTGGCAATAAACTGATCGAGCGAGTATTTACGATTGATCGGCACCAACTGGTTGCGTAATTCATCGTTTGGCGCGTGCAGTGAGATCGCTAGTGAAACGTCGGCAACATCGCCAAGCTTTTCCAGCGCTGGCACCACTCCGGCGGTGCTCAGCGTTACCCGGCGCTTAGACAGTCCGTAAGCGTTGTCGTCGAGCATGAGATTCATGGCGTCGACGACGTTGTCTAAATTCATTAGCGGCTCGCCCATGCCCATCATTACCACGTTGGTTACGCGGCGCGGCGCGGCGGTTTCGAACTGGTTAAACGAGTCTGCGGCGATCCAGACCTGACCGATGATTTCCGCTGCGGTCAGGTCGCGGTTAAAACCCTGTTTACCGGTGGCGCAAAAGGCGCAATCCAACGCGCAACCGATCTGCGACGAAACGCACAGCGTGCCGCGCTCGCGCTCGGGAATATAGACCATTTCAATACAACTGCCGCCGTCCATGCGGATCAGCCACTTGCGGGTGCCGTCGACCGAGTCCTGGCAACTGACCACTTCGGGCACGCGCACTTCGCCCACCGCCGCCAAGCGCGCGCGCAAGGGTTTCGACAGGTTGGTCATTTGATCGAGATCGCAGATCCCCATCTGGTGAATCCACTTGAGGATCTGGGTACCGCGAAAACGCTTTTCACCCATCTGCTCAAAAAGATCGCCGAGACCCGAGGCGGAGAGGCCCATCAGATTGATCTTATCAACCTCTGGGGTGGCTAAACTGCTCGCTGGCTCTAGGGACATAAACCCCTATTATCTCCGTATTTAACGCGCGCAAATCTCGCTGTCGTTGAAAAAGTAGGCGATCTCTCGTGCCGCAGAGGTCGATGAATCCGACCCATGTACCGCGTTGGCATCGATAGATTCGGCAAAGTCAGCGCGAATGGTGCCGGCCGCAGCCTCTTTCGGGTTGGTTGCACCCATCAGGTCGCGGTTGGCCATAATAGCATTTTCGCCGGCTAAAACCTGCACCGACACAGGCCCAGAGGTCATGAACGCGACCAGATCCTTAAAAAACGGGCGCTCGCTGTGCTCAGCATAAAATCCTTCGGCCTGTTCGGTGCTCAGTTGCTGCATTTTGCAGGCGATAATCTTCAGGCCAGCGGCCTCGAAGCGGCTCAAAATTTGTCCAACCGCATTTTTTGCTACGGCATCGGGCTTAATAATCGAAAGGGTCTGTTCACTCGCCATGAAACAATCTCCGGTATCTGTGGTTGCGGCTTGCTGTGTAGGAATTTACTGAGGACTCAAAGGTCGCGGATTTTACCTTTCTCAGCGCAGACCCACAACTTGTTTATGCACCGGTTGATGCAGTCGGCGAACGCCGCTCCTGCAGTCGCGCGTCGAGGGCGGCAAAACGCTCTAGTGTGCGCCCCAACGCCGGCGCAGCGCCAACTGAAAAACCACGTCGGGCGCGGTGCCCACGTCGATATCTTCGATCACCGCAATATCCAGCGCATAGCCACTCGGCAGATGCAGGGTGCCGCCGATACTGGCTGCGGTCGAGTGCCCCAGTGCACGCATTCGACTATGACTGTAAATCGCGCTGCGCGCGTCCAACTGCGCTTTAAATTCTAACCGTTGACTGTAGCGCCACGCCAAGCCATAACGCACGGTGCCGTAGACGCTATTGCGCATATTCGCCATCAGTCCGCCACTGTTCTCGACCGCCACCGCGGCCAGCGAGGCAAAGTGCGATACATCACCAAATAGGCGCTTGGAGGCCGATGCCCAGAGCGCCACATCAAAGGTACCCGAACCGCTCAAGTCGTCGGCGTCGCCGGTGGCAAATTCAAGCCGTAGGCCGGCACTCAATTGATCGTGCCGATGACTCGAAAAATCGCCGATCAACGACAGCGAAATATCGCCCAGCCCTGATTGCGGTTGATCGACGTCGATCAACCGCGCCTGTCCACGGCGGTAGGTCAGCGCAAAATCGTCGGCGTTGCGACTGGCGCGCGGGCCGGATGGGAATCCTAGAGCGCCATGAAAATCATCAATAAAACCGTCCAGCATGCCGCCGCTATGGCGCACGTAGGGGACTTCTAGCAATAGGTTCCAATGGTCGCGCAAGCCATACTCAAACATCGCCACATGGCGTTGGGTCTCGGCGTCGATCAACAATTGCTCAGCGCTTTCAGGCGACCCCTGTAGGTGCACTGTGTTGCCAACATCCAAACCCCACTGCCACTGCCATTGGCCGCGCTCGAGCG
>CALGJN010000041.1:0-2975 GCA_937920185.1 uncultured Cellvibrionales bacterium
CCGAACAGCGCTCGATCTTTGTTCAGGGAGCTCTCGACAAAGGCTATAGCGAGTCGCTGGCAACGAACATTTTTGAATTGATGGAGAAATTCGCCGGCTACGGTTTCAATAAATCCCACTCGGCAGCCTACGCGCTGGTGGCCTATCAAACGGCCTGGCTTAAGACCCATTATCCAGCGCAATTTATGGCCGCGACGATCTCATCTGATATGGATAAAACCGATAAAGTGGTGGGGTTTATCGACGAGTGCCGGGCCATGGGTTTGAGCCTGCTGCCGCCAGACGTAAACGCGGGGGAGTTTCAATTTAGCGTCGACCAGGAGAATCAAATTCTCTACGGATTAGGTGCTATCAAAGGGCTTGGTGAGGGGCCGGTTGAGAGTATTATCGAGGCGCGTAAATCGGGCGGAGCCTTTGTCGATTTATTTGATTTTTGCGCCCGCGTGGATGCGCGAAAAGTCAACAAGCGCGCGCTGGATGCGCTGATCCGCGCCGGCGCTCTCGATCAAATAGGCCCTGCGGGTGACACGGGCTACCGGCGAGCATTAATGTTGATGGCCATGGATCAGGCGATCAAGATATCCGAGCAACAGGCGCACAATGCCAACAGTGGTATGGGCGACCTGTTTGGTAGCTCGATTGCGGATAGTGCCGAAGCGATAAATTATGGCAATTATCCCAACGTGCGCACCCTGACGTCGAAAGAACGCCTCGCCGGAGAAAAGGAAACCCTCGGCCTTTTTCTGACCGGTCATCCGATCGACGAATACCGGGACGAAATGCAGTTGATGGCGTTGACCTCAATTGCTAAAACCCGGCCGGGTAAAGAGCCGTGCACGGTGGCTGGAATGCTTGTTGGTATTCGAATCATGAAAAATAAACGCGGTGAAAATTTTGCGTTCTTGACGCTCGATGACAAGAGTGGTCGGCTTGAGCTTTCAGTGTTCGCAGAAAAATTTACCGCTTACCGAGAACTCTTGGTCAAGGATGCGATGTTGGTCGTTAAGGGCACGGTGTCCGAAGACGGCTTCACCGGTGGACTCAAAATGCTGGCCGAGTCGATACAATCGATCTACTCGGCGCGCTGCGCAAAGTTGAAGACTTTAGAGTTGCAAATTGACGGTAGCGCAGCCGATTGGGTGGATCGTGTGCAACACACGTTAAATGATTATCGCGAGGGCATTTGCCCGGTGGTGATCGATTACTCGGCAAACGACGCAGCGGCTAAATTGGCGTTGGGTGAGGATTGGCGAATTCAACCGCGTGACGAGTTAATCGCCAAGTTACGCGATCAGTTCGGCACTCACAGCGTAACTCTGCGCTATTTGTAAAAACATTGCGCGCTGTGAATCGGTGCCCTAGCAGAGCGCCGCAAAAATGTTAGAATACGCTCCAATTTAGCGCGAAGCCCCGATTTGTTATGAATTTGAACTACCTGCCTTTTGAACAACCGATTGCTGAACTAGAAGCCAAAATTGAAGAGTTGCAGTCGGTTGGCAATGACAATGATTTAAACATTGCCGAAGAGGTTGCGAGGTTGCGCGACAAGTCGCAAAAGCTCACCGGGCGTATTTACAGTAAGCTCACCCCATGGCAGGTGGTACAGGTAGCCAGACATCCCCACAGACCTTACAGCGCAGATTATATTCAACGCATCTTTACCGATTGGGATGAATTACACGGCGATCGCCATTTTGGTGATGACAGTGCGATTATTGGCGGAGTGGGGCGGCTCGATGGCAAGCCAGTGATGGTCATAGGGGAAGAGAAAGGCCGTGGTGTCACCGACAAGGTCATGCGTAACTTTGGCATGCCTAAAGCCGAGGGCTACCGCAAGGCGCTGCGCCTGATGGAGACGGCAGAGCGCTTTAAAATGCCGGTGCTAACTCTGATAGATACTCCTGGCGCCTATCCAGGTATAGACTCTGAAGAACGCAATATTTCAGAGTCTATAGCGCGTAACTTAGCGGTGATGTCGCGCTTGAAAACACCGATTGTGTGTACCGTCATAGGCGAGGGGAGTTCGGGTGGCGCGTTGGCGATCGGCGTTGGCGACCGTTTAAATATGTTGCAGTACAGCACTTACTTTGTGATTTCACCCGAGGGTTGTGCGAATATTATCTGGAAGACCTCAGATAAAGCGCCCGAGGCGGCCGAGGCGATGGGCGTTACCTCGTCGCATTTGCAGGAGCTAGGCATCGTAGATGAAACCATTGCCGAACCGCTCGGCGGTGCGCATCGCGACATAGAAGCCATGAGCGATGCCTTGCGCGAGCGCTTGATTGAACAGGTCGATGAACTCCAATCCGTCGATTTAGAGGTGTTGCTGGATCGGCGTTATCAACGTTTGATGTCCTATGGACAGCCGGATTAAGCCAATCTAGTCGGTAAGTTTTCGTCCCCTTGGCTATCGATAGTCAAAATTGTCTTGCTTGTTAACATTGTTTTAGCGCAACGGCTTATGTCGCATGACCCGATGGAAAGTCTCTGCAGCCAGCGTAAAGGGGCTAAGCAGTGCGAGCGACTGGATGTTATGAAAGGTGCAGACAAGATGCACGATGCCTAAAAAAGTAGTGAATGCCCTAGAAGGTGCCGCAGGCGTCCAGTGTGTGATCGTCAGGCGCTGTGTATCTAGGCGTCAAGTGCCCCGCGGCACGCTTATTTACGAGATATGAGCGCGTTTTAGAAAGGAGCATAGAGAGGTATAGAATGGGTTCAAAATCTGCCAGCACCCTAACCACCACCGCCATTGTGACTGCATCTAGCGTGATCGATGTGTTTGATGTGACGTTCCGCGACAGCGAGCGTACGCGGCTAGAGGGTGGCTATGACGAGCCTTTATACCGACCCAAATCGGCACAGCAGGCGCACCACTGCATTTGTTTTAGAGCGGATTATGTGTCCAGTGCGCTCCACGAAGTGGCGCATTGGTGCTTAGCCGGTCGGCGGCGACGGCGCTTGATGGATTATGGCTA
>CALGJN010000042.1:0-7373 GCA_937920185.1 uncultured Cellvibrionales bacterium
AAATTCTCTCTCTAGACCCTCTCTAGACCCTCTCTAGACCCTCTATCTAAACGCCCTCTGTAGCCTCTCTCGGTGTTCGTTACCTAGCGCTGGCACTTTTTGCGCTGGACGCTCGACGCTCAACATCCGGATTCAATCGGCTTTGGCGTCGACGTTAAACCAGGCCAATTTGTGTTGCAGCGAGATCACCGTTCCGACGATGATTAAGGTCGGTGCTTTGGCGCCGGCGTCTCGAACCCGTTTCGGCAGATTGGTTAAATCGCTGATAAACACCCGCTGCTGGTCGGTGGTGCCCTTTTCGATCAACGCCGCCGGCGTGTCGGCGGCAAGCCCGTGCTCGAGTAGTTTGGCGCAGATGGTCTCCATACCATTAAGGCCCATATAAAACACCAACGTTTGATTGGACTGCACCAATTCGCGCCAATTTAAATCGATTTGTCCGGAGCGCAGATGACCGGCGATAAAGTGAACCGATTGGGCATGATCACGATGGGTTAGCGGTATGCCGGCATAGCTCGCGCAACCCGATGCAGCAGTGATCCCGGGCACCACTTGAAAGCTCACACCGTGCTCTGCGAGGGTTTCGATCTCTTCGCCGCCGCGGCCAAAAATAAACGGATCGCCGCCCTTCAGGCGCACCACCCGATTACCCTGCTGGGCGTATTCGACCAGTTTTTGATTGATGTTGCTTTGACTGACGGCGTGATCACCGGCGGTTTTACCGACATAGATACGCGTCGCATCGCGGCGCACCAGGTTCAATACCTCAGGGGATATTAGGCGGTCATAGAGCACGATGTCGGCCTGCTGCATCAATCGCAATGCCTTGAATGTCAACAAATCTGGATCGCCGGGGCCACCGCCAATCAGGTAGACCTCGCCGGTAGAAAATCGCTCGGTAGCGGCAATTTTCTCAGCCAGCAGTTGTTCGGCGCGCTGCAGATTATTGGCGTAGGCCTGTTCGGCGATGGGGCCGTAAAAGACTTCCTCCCAAAACGCTTTACGGTCTGATCCGTGGCTGAATTTGGCCTTCACTCGGCTGCGGAAGCGCCCAGCGAGCGCGGCGAGCTTACCCAATCCGGCGGGCACCAAAGCCTCGAACTGGGTGCGCAATAAGCGCACCAATACCGGCGCATCGCCACCGCTAGAGATGGCAATTTGAATCGGTGAGCGATCGACGATCGACGGAAAAATCACCGTCGAATAGTCCGGATCATCGACCACGTTAGAAAGGATATTTAATCGTTGGGCGTCCGCCGAAACGGCACGATTGAGCTCTCGGTCATTGGTCGCGGCAATCACCAGTACCGCCGGTTGCAGGTTATGCATATGGTCTTGGCTATATCGGCCCTCGAGTAGCTGCAGCGTCTCGGATTCGGCCGCCATAGCGCGTAATTCTGCGCAAAATTCAATCGCGACCGCGGTGATGCTGGCCTCAGCTTCGGCCACTAGGCGAATCTTTCGCAGCGCGATTTCGCCGCCACCGATCACAATCACTCGGCGTTGCTTGAGGTTGTGGAACAGCGGTAGGTAATCCACTTTAGTCAATCACGCGCAGGCCATGCATATAAGGTTGCAGTACCTCGGGCACCAAAATAGAGCCATCTGCTTGCTGATAATTTTCCATCACGGCGACCATGGTTCGACCCACCGCCAGCCCCGACCCATTAATGGTATGCACAAATTCCAACTGGCCGGTGCGGCTGTCGCGGTAGCGAGTTTTCATACGGCGCGCTTGAAAGTCGGTAAAATTACTGCATGAGGAGATCTCGCGATAGGTGTTTTGCGATGGCAGCCAGACCTCGAGGTCGTAGGTCTTGGCAGCCGAAAATCCAAGATCGCCGCCGCACAGCGTCACACAGCGGTATGGCAGCGCAAGTTTTTCAAGGATCTTTTGCGCATGGCCGGTCAATTCTTCGAGCGCCTGCCAAGAATCCTCGGCGGCGACAAACTGCACCATTTCGACCTTGTCGAATTGATGTTGTCTTATCATGCCGCGGGTGTCGCGTCCGTAGCTGCCGGCTTCACTGCGAAAGCACGGCGTTTGGCTGGCGAATTTGATCGGTAACTGATCGATAATTTCATTGCGGTAGATATTGGTCACCGGGACTTCGGCGGTGGGGATTAGAAACAACTGCCGCTCGTCGCTTAGCTTAAACAGGTCCTCTTCGAACTTGGGTAATTGACCGGTACCAAACAGCGATTCCCGATTGACGATAAAGGGAACGTAAACCTCCTCATAACCGTGCTCAAGGGTGTGGGTGCTGAGCATAAACTGCCCCAGCGCGCGGTGTAACAGCGCCAGCTTGCCGCGCATTTGAACAAACCGCGAGCCACTAATTTTAGCCGCTCGATCGAAATCCATGCCGCCGATCGCGGCCCCTAAATCAACGTGATCGAGAGGTGTAAAGGTAAATTCTGGAATGTCGCCCCAGCGCCTGACCTCGGTATTGTCGGCCTCGTCGACACCTTCAGGTACGCTACTGTCGGGCACGTTGGGAATGCCATGCAAGAGCTCCTCGATCTGCTGCTGAACCTCGTGAAGCGACTGTTCAGCTTCAATAAAAGCATTTTTCAGCGCTTCGCCTTGCGCCTTGAGCGGGGCTATGTCACCGCCCTTTGACTTGGCCTCAGCGATTAAGCGCCCCATCGTTTTGGAGTACTGATTGCGCTCAGCCTGCAAGCTTTCCGCCTTGATCTGGCGCTCTTTGCGCGCCGCGTCGAGTTGGGTAAAGGCATCGGCGTCTAAATCGTAGCGCTTTTTTTTCAGAGCTTGGGTGATGTCGGCTATGTCTGTGCGCAGCCGTTTCGGGTCGATCATAGAGGGTCCTTTAAAGGGTTCGGGCGATATGTACCGCAACGAAGACAGCCGCGAGACAACACAGCATATTAGAAAACACGTAAACAATGGCTAAGCCGGGTTGATTATTTTGCCACAGCGATAGCGTATCCAGCGAAAAATTTGAAAAAGTAGTGAAAGCGCCCAAAAATCCGGTCATCAAAAATAGCCTGGCGCTGGCCGAAAGCATGCCACGATCATCGACAATGACGAATAGTATACCGATCATAAAACAGCCTATCACATTGACCGCCAGCGTCGCGTAGGGGAACTTGCCGTCGACGGCAAAGGCCTGAGCAACGCCATACCGCGCCATCGCGCCGAGTGCTCCGCCAACGGCTATCATCAACCAATGCAATCGTCTGTCCTCTTTGTGTTGTTTGCCAGCCATTCACAAGCGCTGCTCTTGTGCCGTATGCAGGCAAATAAAATCAATCGTTTGTATAAATTTTAATCACAACGTCGTCCGGTTGCCCGCGGGTGGCTATTGCCGGTTATCAATCACCTCGACATCTGCGGGTACTTCAAAACTAAAGGCGGCCGCAGCAATCACTGGATTGAGTTGAACGCGGGAAAAATCAAATTGATTGATTTCCTCGGCGCTGGTGATCGACACGCCGGACAACGCCGAATCGATAAAAGTCAGCTGTATGCTCGAAAGTAGGCCGGCATCATCTCGCGGCGTCAATATAAAATCCACAACAACCTCGTCCAGCGCGCGCCGCTCGACATGATAAGTGGCATCGATCGAGGCCACCGATTCGGAAAAAATCATCGCTGGCGTGGCCGACATCTGGGCATTAAATTGGTCGACAATAACTTGCTCGAGGTCGGCGTCATAGATCCACAATGAGCGACCATCGGTAATAATTTGCTGGGCCATGGGTTGTAGCGTAATCCAGCGCATCGACTGGGGTTTGGCGAACTCGAACACGCCGCTCGCGCGT
Organism: uncultured Cellvibrionales bacterium; assembly: GCA_937920185.1. Taxonomy (GTDB): domain Bacteria; phylum Pseudomonadota; class Gammaproteobacteria; order Pseudomonadales; family Porticoccaceae; genus TMED48. The sequence continues at coordinate 3,787 of CALGJN010000042.1, forward strand.
TGCAGAGTTTGTCCTTCGGTATCTTGCGTGTGCTGTACAAATTGCGCGCTGTAGCTATTCATACTTGCCAGCAGTTGGTGCAACTGAGTGCTTGCCGCGAGCGGCGCAGCCGTTGTCTTGAACGACCAACTGGCGAGTATTATGCCGGCCCAACACAACCCGCGCGCGAGACTATAGTTCACGATCGACCTCCGGCTGGCACCAAAACTTCGCGACCACCGCTGTTGCTCACAGCGCTGACAATGCCGGCCTCTTCCATACTCTCGATCATGCGCGCAGCACGGTTATAGCCAACCCGTAATTTGCGCTGTAGCGACGAGATTGACGCCTTGCGCGAGTCGATAACGAAGGCAACCGCCTCGTCGTAGAGCGCATCAGAGGCCTCATTGCCCTCACCGTCTTGATCGCTGCTAAAGCCCGGTACCGGTATGTTGGCTACGCAAGCTTCATCGGTAATATCATTTATGTAGTTGGGTTGACCGCGCCGCTTTAGCTCGGCAACCACGCGGTGTACTTCGGGATCGTCGACGAAGGCACCGTGCACCCGCTCTGGCACGCTGGTGCCGGGAGGAAGATACAGCATGTCGCCGTGACCGAGCAGTTGTTCGGCGCCACCCTGATCGAGAATGGTGCGCGAATCGACCTTGGATGACACCTGAAAGGCGATCCGTGTCGGCACGTTGGCTTTGATCAGCCCAGTGATCACGTCGACCGACGGCCTCTGAGTGGCGAGAATCAAGTGTATTCCAGCCGCGCGGGCTTTCTGGGCGATCCGTGCGATCAGTTGTTCGACCTTTTTGCCGACGATCATGATCATGTCGGCAAACTCGTCGATAACCACCACGATGTAAGGGAGCGCGGTTAATGCAGGTGCCTCGGGCGGCGGTGTATTAGGATCCCATGAGGCGTCACTGGGGTCGAATGTCCACAACGGGTCGACAATCGGCGTGCCGGCCTTTTCGGCCTCTTCAATCTTGCGATTGTAGCCAGAGATATTGCGTACTCCCATCGCCGACATTAATTTATAGCGCCGCTCCATTTCGCCGACACACCAGCGCAATCCGCTGGCGGCGTCATTCATATCGGTGATCACCGGCGTCAAGAGGTGGGGAATGCCGTCGTAGACCGACAATTCAAGCATTTTCGGATCGACCAAAATCAACTTGACCTGGTCGGCAGATGACTTAAATAACAAGCTGAGCAGCATGGCATTAATTCCCACTGACTTGCCCGAACCAGTGGTTCCAGCCACCAGTAGATGCGGCATACGCGCGAGATCTGCGACCACCGGCAACCCGGATATGTCATGACCAAGCGCCAAGGTTAAAGGCGAGCTTGCGCGATCGTAAGCGTCGCTTGAAAGTACCTCGCTGAGCTTGACCATCTGGCGCTGCTCGTTGGGTATCTCGATGCCGACCACAGCTTTACCCGGGATTACCTCGACTACCCGTACGCTGATCACTGCCATAGAGCGCGCCAAATCCTTTGCTAGAGACGTGATTCGACTGACTTTAATCCCCGCGGCGGGTTGGATTTCAAAGCGCGTGACCACCGGCCCTGGCAGCACCGCAACCACCTCGGCGCTGATACCAAAATCTTGTAATTTGTGCTCGAGTAATCGCGACAGATGTTCGAGAGAATCCGCCGAATAACCCGACTGGGCATCGACGTTGGCCGCATCAAGTAAACTCAGCGGCGGCAGCGATCCAGCGAGATCCTCATCGATAAACAGCGTTTGCTGTTTTTCCCGCTCAACCCTTGGGCTGGCGCGTTGCGCCGGCGCCGGCAATTGAATCACGGGCGCGACACGTTTTTGCTGCTCGACGGTGTCGTTACTAAGCTTGACAAGGCGCTCCGCTTTAATCGCGTTTGCGGCTTGTTGTTCGCTGCGCTGCTGGCGTTTTAAGTGTAAAAAATCGCACCATTGATGGTAGCGATCTTGCACCCAGCCGAGCGCACGCTTGCCCACGGTAAACCAAGAAATATCGGCAAACACGCTGATGCCAAACAAAAACAGCGCAACCAGGATTAAGCTACTGCCCACCCAATTGAACGCGGCCAGACAGGCGTCGCCGATTTGTTGTCCCAGCAAGCCGCCAATATATTGAAAACTGACGGTTATCTCCGTCAGTTGGATATGTGCCAGTGCGGTGGCACTAGACATGATTAAGACAAAGCCGATGGTCGCCAAAAAAAACGCGCCGGGGTCGAACTCATCGCTGGATGAACCGGCATGGCGGCGAAGTTTTTCCGCGGCGCGCAGCGCCAACGCCAACGGAAAGAGATACGCCATAATGCCAAACAGATAGTAAAAGATATCCGCGACCATAGCCCCCGCGGGCCCCACCGCGTTGTTAACGCCGACGCGCGTGCCGGTGGTCGACCAGCCAGGATCGTCTGGAGAAAAGCTCAGTAACGCGATAAAAACCACCAAACATAGCAATATTAAACCGATCAGTGCGCCCTCGGCGATCAGGCGCCCTACCCTTGAGTCTTCCGATCGCTCGGCTTCGATATCCTGTTGATCTTTACGCTTATCTCTGTGGCCGCGCAATGCTGTTCCCCTTTTGTGGCAGTGCGTTAATTGTAGCCGATTATGGGCCAAACAGAGACACCTGAAGCAATAATTGACGCGAGCAGGCTAAATTTGAAAAACCTATTGGGTGATGGGTTAGAAACCCTTTATCATTGGCGATTGACACTCAGACAGGCGCTATGGTTTCGACAACTGTCGAAAGTTGCAGGCATCGCCGAGTGAACTCTAACCCAGCTGAGATATTTTATGACAACCATTCACCACCCGTTAATTATCCTAGGTTCTGGCCCCGCCGGCTGGACCGCCGCGGTCTATGCAGCACGCGCCAATTTAAACCCAGTTGTAATTACTGGCATTCAACAAGGCGGTCAATTGACCACCACGACGGATGTCGACAACTGGCCTGGAGATGCCGATGGCGTTCAGGGCCCTGAATTAATGGAACGCATGCAAAAGCATGCAGAACGATTTGATACTACGACAATTTTTGATCATATTGAGTCGGTAGAATTAGCGAAAAAGCCGTTTAAACTGATCGGCAACACAACCTACACCTGCGATGCTTTGATCATCGCTACCGGGGCATCGGCGCAGTATCTAGGGCTGCCATCGGAAGAGGAATTTATGGGTAAAGGGGTCTCGGCATGCGCTACCTGTGACGGTTTCTTTTACCGCAATCAAAAAGTTGCAGTCGTCGGTGGTGGCAATACGGCGGTTGAGGAAGCGCTCTATTTGTCGAATATTTGTTCGGAAGTGGTATTGATCCATCGCCGCGATAAACTTCGCGCCGAAAAAATGCTCCAAGACAAACTGTTTGCCAAAGAGCGCGACGGTAATATCAGCATCGAATGGAATCATCAATTGGCAGAAGTTCTCGGCGACGATCGCGGGGTCAACGGTATTGCTGTGACCGACAGCCACAGCGGTGTGCGCAAGGAGATTTCCGTCAGCGGTGTGTTTATCGCCATTGGCCACAAGCCGAATACCGATATTTTTTTAGGACAGTTGAATATGCACGATGGTTATCTCGAGATTTCTGGTGGATTGCAGG
>CALGJN010000043.1:0-5127 GCA_937920185.1 uncultured Cellvibrionales bacterium
TGTCTGTTTTAACCCTCAGTTGCCTGCTATTGAGTAGTATTCCACTCACGACTCACGCCGAACGCGATGGTCTTGAAGAAGTGGTTGTGATTGCCGACCAGGTATTCAATGAAACTGTCGTAGTCAGCCCGACCAGCACCCTAACCGCGGCAGAACTTGCTTTGACCAACATGACATCGACCGAGGATGCGGTGGCTTTTGCACCCAGCTTGATCGTTCGAAAGCGATTCATCGGTGATGCTAACGGGGTGGTCGGTATTCGCGGCTCGAATATGTTCCAAACCACGCGGTCGATGGTATTCGTCGATGGTATGCCGTTGCATTATCACCTTCAGACGCGCTACCGAGGAGCACCGCGCTGGTCTTTGGTATCGCCCAGCGAGATAGATCAAGTGGAGGTGGTGTACGGCCCATTTTCTGCCGAGTACAGTGGCAATGCGATGGGCGGCGTGATCAATATTCAAACCGCTAACCCGAGAGAAAGCCGCGGTGTCGTTGAAATGGGCTATTTTGCGCAGCCGCATCGATACGGCGACAATAATGACACCCTCGATGGCTACCGCACGTTTGCGTCCTACGAAGATAGGATTGGCGATTTAGGGGTATTTTTATCCTACAATCGATTAGATAATAGCGGCCAACCACAGAGCCACTTTTTTTCCAGCAACACCACCGACGAGCCGACCGCGGAAGCGAGTATAGGGTGGCTCGAAGGCACCGATGAAATGGGTAATTTGGGCGTCTATTTTGGTGATTCGGGAGCGGAGTCTACGCTTGCTGAACTGTACAAGGGCAAGTTTTTTTATCCGCGTGGGCGGCTCCAATGGCGTGGTTCTGTGGCCTATGAGACACGCCGACGGAGTGAACGTGAGCAAAATAGTTTTATTCGCGACGCCGATGGCAGGCCGATTTTTGATCGCCGCGTGGCATTGGCCAGTAGCGATAGGGCGTATGATACCTATGCATTTGGCCGCAGTCGTTTCCAACAACGCAAGCAACAGCGCGACAGCTTTTTGGTCGGGCTCGGTGTGAGTATAGAGGCGAATGACGATTGGCTTGGTGATGCCTTTTACAGTAATTTCAGGGTGCTTGACGATGTCGAAGTGCGTTCTGGGAATCACCCAATGGCACCTACCTACGTTACAGATAACCAAAAATATCGCGCCCGCATCACCACATATGATGACACCGGTTGGCAGATTTTTGACCTCAAATTTTCTAACGATCGCTGGCTCAACGACGATCGGCAGCAATTGTCGTTGGGACTCCACTACGATGATTATCGATTGAATTATATCGTCGACGATTACAACACTATCGCCGGATTGCGCGATAGCGACGAAACTGACGGCGATCCATCAACCGGACGTGCCGACAGTGGGGGACAGGCCAACACCTCGGCAATTTTTGCCCACTACGGATTCGAGGTGACGCCATCTTGGACGCTGGACCTTGGTTTGAGATATGAACAATGGCGCGCCGATGAAGGCTATTTGGGTGCACAACGAATTTTACCGCGCTCGGAAAGCGCTTACTCGCCAAAACTCTCGCTTGCGTGGTACGTGAATGAAGGCCTGAATGTGCGTTATTCGGTGGCGCGCGCGTTGCGTTTTCCGGTGGTTGAGGAGCTGTACGTCAACGATAGTCAGGGTGCAGGAGCAGCGGCTATTGGCGATCCAACGCTGGCACCAGAAGCGGGCGTTTTTCACAACCTTGGCTTTAGCAAGTTGTTGGACGATGGCGAGTTGCGACTCAACCTATTTTACGAACAGGTTGACGATGTTATTTTTAATCAGCGCGCGACCAATGGGACATCGACGTTTTTGCCGGTCGGCGCGGTCACTACCCAGGGCACAGAATTTATTTGGCAGCAAAAAAAATTGTGGTCAGTGCCATTGGATGTGCGCTTTAACCTGACCTACAGCGACGCCAAAATCACCGAAAATGTGTTTAACAGCGCCTTTGTTGGCAAGCAGTTTCCGCGTTCGCCACGCTGGCGCAGCCACCTAATGCTGAGTTATAGATATTCGCCAAAATGGGCCATGGGGGCGACGGTTCGCTACGCCAGCGACAGCTATGGGGCACTCGATAACAGTGATACGGTCGATCGGGTGTTTGGTGCCCACGACAGTTTCCTATTTGTCGCGACCACGTTGAATTGGCAGATTTTGCCGCAGCTAAAGTTGACCGCGGGCATCGACAATTTGTTTGATCAGCAGGCCTATGTATTCCATCCTTGGCCGGGTCGGACCTATCATTTCCAAGCCCGCTATCAGATAGGTGGATAGGGTGGGATTGCGCTCGGCGGTGCTTCGACAGCGCTTGTGGCGCTGGCATTTTGTGGCGGGTTTGATGGTGTGTCCGTTTGCCATTTTTCTGTCTTTGACCGGCGCCATTTATCTTTTTAAGCCTCAGATCGAGCAGTATCAAGAGGCCGCCATCAATGCCACCGCCGTCCGCGCGGGGGCGGTTACAACGCGCCTGCCGATGAGTCATCAGGTCGAAGCGCTCTTAGCGCAACACCCAGAGGCAACGCTTAAAAAGGTTATATTAGCTCGGCCTGGCGATCGCTCGATAGAAATTGAACTGCGCGACCCCGATGGTCGTGCTAGCGTTTATTGGCTGGATAAATTTTCTGGTAGGGTGCTGGCCAGTGAGTTCAGCGATGAACGCTTTTTGCAGCAGGTAAAAAAACTTCATAGCGAATTGCTGTTAGGTAACATGGGTTCCTACGTGGTTGAGCTAGCAGCTAGTTGGCTGATTATCATCGTCGTCACGGGGCTCTATCTATGGTTGTCGCAACCCCTAGATGCTCAGCCGGTCAAGCGTTTGGCGATGCCGATGCTGAAGCGCCTAGAGCCACTAAAACGATGGCGTAGTTTGCACGGCGTCGTCGGATTTTGGTTCAGCTTGCCGATCCTGTTGTTGCTGTTTTCCGGACTACCTTGGACGCAACTGTGGGGCGGTGGCTTCGATCAATTAAAAGCGGCGGCGGGTTGGCAAGGATCGGGGCAGGGGTGGACGGTGAATCTTAAGTCGACCAAGCCGAGTGACGATATGCTGTCGTTACCCGGCAATAGTCTTTGGCAGACTCGCTCAGACGTTGAGACCGTGGCGGCTAAAACTGAGCGCAGTCGCGTCAATATCGCGATGCTAGATATGTTGCTTGAGAGCACTGAAATCGGTGCCATGCGATCGCCGGTGCACGTTATTCCACCGCGACCCGATCGTGGTGTTTGGACATTTCGCTCGATGCCGGCTGAACGCTCTCAACGCGAGACGATGCACTTTGATCAGTACTCTGGCGAACTGCTCATGCACACGCAATTTTCGGATCGTCACCCGCTAGAACGGGTCGTGTCTCAGGGAATTGCACTGCATGAGGGTGCGCTGTTCGGTTGGCTCAACCAGTTACTCGGTCTGCTTACGGCGTTGGCGGTAACCGGTATTAGTGCCACTGGCCTGTACCTTTGGTGGCGACGGAGGCCAACAAGCGCTAGCGTGACTGCGGCAGTCGACAGTCACCGCTCGGTCGATGATGACGAGGATCGCAGAGCTCCGACATCGTTGGGTTTCTATGCAGGTATCGCACTGTTGGGGATATTCTTGCCGGCTGCCGGCATCAGTTTTTTAGCGATAGCTGCGTGGGAAGTCATACTCAGCGCGGGTCGATCAATTATCGATCGACGCCGACCGAGTACAGAGGCGTAGCCAAGGGTGTTGATTCGCACTAGCGGGCATTGGTCGAACAAGGTTGAGCCTCAATCCAGCATGACCTTGATTAAAGACCACTCTGGCCACTGATCTGTCGATAAACTTCAGCGCTGCCGTCGTTGAGTAATAACATCACATCGTAGGCATCGCGTCGCTCGCCCATCTCCATGCCGGGCGATCCCACCGGCATTCCGGGTACTGCCAGGCCGATGGCGTTGCTGGGCGGCGCAGCCAAAAAGCTCTTTATCGCGCTGGCCGGAACGTGGCCCTCTATGACCAGACCTTGTTGAGTGACTGCGGTGTGGCACGAGTGGTAGTTGGCGGCGATCCCGCGCTTTAACTTGAAGGCATTGATGTCAGAATTTTCGGTAGTGGAGGTTTCGAATCCCGCTTCGTGGAGATGATCCACCCAGCGATCACAGCACATACAACCGGGTGCTTTGTGGACGTCGATACGATCGTTTTGGACGATGGGCCCAGGGTTGGGCTTGCTATCGTTGGTTGCGTTGCATCCCATTGTCAAGGATGCGCAAATTAGTAATAGCGCGCAAACGCCGCCGCGAGTGTGCCAATATTGCCAAGTTTTCATAGTCTACCGTCCATTGCAGGTTTCATCCCATCGAGCTTTCAACGACTTCCGCCGAATTCTAGCTCGAGCGTCTTCCATCGTTCAATATTGTAGGCTTGGATTTGATTCGGCACCAGTATTATTAGCTAGCTATTGATCGTTTATCGCGGTATTTAAATGACCACTGCCTATTGCTCGGTGCTACTTTGAGCGCTTGTTCCCCGCGCAAAATAATGGCATGCATTGGGAGCGGGGGGTGCGCTAGCCTATGTATTATACATATTTGCTTGATTTAGTATGTCGTGGTTGCATGGTCCTATCGCGCTGGACGTTAATCTGATATGGGAGGGTTAAAAAATGGAGGCCTCTCTTTACTTTAAGACCGCACTTATTTTGTCGATTCAATTGGGCATCGTATTCATCGGATGCTTCTACTTTATAAAAAAGGCTCAGAAGTGCTGCATTTAGACTTTATCATTTTTGGACCTTCGGTTTTAAGGTAAAGAAAATAGTAGCGGCGAGTTAGACATTGTTCCTATAGCTCCTGCGCTTCTTATTGATGCTTTTCGCTCGGCAAAAGCATCCGTAAAAAAAGATGAAAATGCGCCGGCAGAGCTCAACGCACCTGTGACGGCGTTGGCTTTGGTTTGGATCGTTAATCTTTGTGGAACGCTGCTTGTTGCTCTAATAAGTACGGCGGTAGGTATCACCTTAATGACCATAACTAGCACCACTTTTACTCCGGTGTTGGGTATCATAATGCTCGAAATGGATGACAATGACGGACTTCGGGCTATCAGTATTTGTCCTTCTATGCTTTGACGGTTTGTACCCCAGCCGTTGAA
>CALGJN010000044.1:0-3363 GCA_937920185.1 uncultured Cellvibrionales bacterium
CTAAATAGTTTTTCCCAAATTGCATACATAGCTGCAACTGATCATCAAAACTGGCGACGTGCTCACCGGCCGGAGTAACAAAAGCTGGTGGACTGCTGGCTGTATTGGCAATCCCCGCTACGAGAATATTGTCTTTGATCGCGGTGAACATAACGTGGAGCGCCCCGCAATCTTGGATCTGTTCATCCAACCGGTCGAGTTCTGCAGCTTCAGCCAGAGCACCCTACTGATCTACGTTGATAAAAATATTGTGCGCGGCGAACAGGCGCGCGAAGATCAAAAACGCCAGTGGATGCCGGCGCGGCCGCCACGGGCGAGGAAGTGTTTAGGGATCAATCACTGCAGGGCCATGCCGCGCATTGCCGTCAAGCCCAAGCCACTGTTATGGGGCTATTTTCGTGCAGACTCCCCGTTTGCCTAAGTCAAAAAATCAGCACCTTAAACCGCACAAAACCCGCGGCCTCAGTCCGTTGAAAGCGCGGGAAGAGGGCGAGTCGTTAAAAATCTCAGCGTTATGTCACGCGCGTGTCGATTACGCGCTGTGCTTTACCCTGTGAACGCATCACACCGCCCTGTTTGTGGACATGAATCTGTGCGCTAATACCGACCATATTTTTTATTCGCTGTTTCAAGCGCTCGGCGACGCTATCGGCGTCCAAATCATCGCTTTGCAACTCGCAGTGCACTTTTATGCTATCGAGGTGACCCTGCTTTCCCAACTCGATTTGGTAGTGTGGGCTCAAGCCTTCGACGGCTAAAATGTGCTCTTCTATCTGCGTCGGAAATACATTGACGCCGCGGACAATCATCATATCGTCTGAGCGCCCGGTGATTTTCTCCATACGCCGCATCGGCCTCGAAGTGCCCGGGAGCAGCCGAGTCAAATCCCTGGTTCGGTAGCGTAGAATCGGCATCGCCTCCTTGGTCAGCGAAGTGAACACCAGTTCTCCCAATTCGCCATCGGGGAGCACCTCACCGGTCTGCGGATCGATCACTTCGGGATAAAAATAATCTTCCCAGATGGTCGGGCCATCTTTACGGTCGACACATTCCTGCGCCACACCGGGCCCCATCACCTCTGAAAGCCCGTAAATATCCACTGCGTCAATGCCGAGCCGAGCCTCTATTTCGATACGCATCTGATTGGTCCAGGGTTCCGCACCAAAAATACCGATTTCTAACGAACAAGCGCTAGGATCGAGACCTTGCCGCTCAAATTCATCGATCAAATTTAGACAATACGACGGTGTTACGGTGATAATTCTGGGTTTGAAATCATTGATCAGTTGTACCTGTTTGGGGGTCTGTCCGCCCGACATAGGCACCACCGTACAACCGAGTTTTTCGGCCCCATAATGGGCGCCCATACCTCCGGTAAATAGCCCATAGCCATAGGCATTATGTAAAATATCTCCCGGTCGGCCGCCGGCAGCACGAATGCTGCGTGCCACCACATGAGCCCAATCGTCAATATCTCCGCGCGAATAACCCACCACGGTTGGCTTGCCCGTCGTGCCGCTCGATGCGTGAATACGAGAAACCTGTTCACGCGGGATCGCAAACATGCCAAAGGGGTAATTATCGCGCAGATCGCTTTTCTCGGTGAACGGCAACTTGGCGAGATCGTCGAGCGATTGAATGTCGTCGGGATGCACACCCGCACGATCCAACTTTTGTCGATAAAACACACCATTGTCATAGGCGTGTTTTATCGACCACTGCAATCGCTGCAATTGTAAACTTCTCAATTCGTCAATGCTGGCGCGTTCAATCGACTCCAACTGGGCGTTATTTTGGTCTGGCGCCTCCGCCTTTGTGGTCATAATTTCTCCCTAAAATCTCGTTAATAACGTCATCGTTATTGCTTTGCTGTCGATCATCTGACGAATGGATAATTTGAGCAGCCGCGCCTAGACGCGCTCTACAATCATCGCTATGCCCTGTCCGACACCAATGCACATGGAACAAATTGCATATTTCCCGCCTGTTTTATGCAGTTGATTGATCGCGGTTGTAACCAATCGAGCCCCCGACATACCCAATGGATGGCCCAGCGCGATGGCGCCGCCATTGGGATTGATACGTGGATCTAAATCGTCTAAATCAAGCGCTCGAATGACTGCTAAAACTTGAGCGGCAAAGGCTTCGTTTAATTCAATAACATCCATTTCCGCCAGCGAAAGTCCAGCCAATGAAAGCACCTTAGGAACCGCCATCGCCGGGCCACAGCCCATAATCCGCGGTTCTAAACCGACCACCGCGGTCGCTACAATTCGGGCGCGGGCAGTCAGATTATGTGCCTCTATCGCTGATTCCGAGGCCAGCAACAACGCACAGGAACCATCGTTGATCCCCGACGCATTGCCTGCGGTAACACTGCCACTAGGACGAAATGGCGAACGAAGTTTAGCTAAACCCTCAAGCGTTGTATCGGCGCGCAGGTGCTCGTCCTTGTCAAACACCCGCGGTGGTTTTTTGCGCTGAATTAGGGTCACTGGCAATATTTCATCAGCAAAGAAACCGCTTGCCTGCGCGGCCGCCGCTCTGCCTTGACTGGCACGGGCGTATTTATCCTGATCCTCTCTGCCGATGGAGAATTGTTCAGCGACGTTTTCAGCGGTCTCGGGCATCGATTCGACACCGTACTGTTCAGCCAATTTTTGATTGATAAAACGCCACCCCATGGTGGTATCGTAAAGCGTTTGGTTGCGTCCAAAAGCACCCTCGGCTTTGCCCATCACCAACGGTGCGCGCGACATAGACTCTACGCCTCCGGCGATCATCATATGTGCTTCCCCCGCTTTGATCGCTCGCGCGGCGATGCTCACAGCATCCATACCCGAACCGCACAATCGATTGACGGTGGTGGCGGCGACCTCAACCGGCAGGCCAGCAAGCAGCGCGGCCATCCGTGCAACGTTGCGATTGTCCTCGCCCGCCTGATTCGCACACCCATAAATCAAATCGTCGACAGCGCGCCAATCGACGTGCGGGTTTCTGGCGATCAGCGCCGCTATCGGCAATGCCGCAAGGTCATCGGCACGTATCGATGCCAAGCTTCCGCCATAGCGGCCAATCGGTGTGCGTATTGCGTCACAAATATAGGCTGTTTTCATAGTGCCTCCACAGGCTGGTCAGATTTCTGCGGTCAGAGTGCCGCCACGTTCGAAGGACTTGCCAGTCAATAGAGCGATTAGCTTACCGCAGGCCTTGTAAACCAGCACTTGATAAACGCCGGTTTGCCTGCCACGCGATTGTTCCGAAGCGACAGCCGTGAGTCGATCGTCTAGCATCGCGGAGCCGACAAATTCAATCGACAAGCCCTGCGCTACGGTTCGGCGATTATAAGAATTGCACGCGTGA